>DAOM01000176.1:0-2591 GCA_002501855.1 Candidatus Nitrosopolaris nunavutensis | reverse complement strand
TTCATGTTATTGGTGTGCATCATCCATTAGCTTACTCGGCACGGTTGAAATATGTCCTTCATGTATGAATGGTAAACTAAAATCGATGCCAATAAACATTTGGTTGTAATGCAATACGTGGAGTTACATCAGAATTCAGACCAAATACATGCGTTACAAAGTTAGTCATTTAAAGGAATAGTTACTCATAGACTGGCTTCCCGTCAGCAGTATACCTCTATCTGTGTTTTCTGGCATCTGCATCGAGTTAGTTTATATACAAGAATTTTGCAATCGCCTTCTTGTTGAGCTCGAAACAAGAGGACGCAGACACAATCAGCGAAATTCTTCTTAGAGCAGCAAGTTTGAATTTTATCCCTGAATTCGCTTTCCGCGGGCAACATCTGAGGGAATTCTCCAATCAAATTTTCAACAAACAGCTTTATGTTATCTGCGTCCCCTTAACCGCCTACGCCCATGAAATTATTTATATTGAATATTTTGGTTACACCCAGAGTCTTCATCTTTTCGACCCTTACTGTTGCCTGACTATCACTAGCCATCACAATTGCGTCAGGACATTTTATCGCTACTATTGTGGTCAATTGCTCCGTTTCATCAGTGATATTGGGATCAATATCTTCTATCTTTCAGATTGTGTCTTGAATTCACTGTTTAATGGGGCAATTGCTTTATTGTGATCATTTTGCATATTTTGTATTGTAGCTCTGAACGTTCGATGAATTTCTGTTTACAAATAGGACACATTGCTTGACGGTTCACAATATACCAATAAATAATCTAAATGCACAATTATTAAAAGATAGAGACCTGACAAGGAAACATCTTGAAACATTTGCATACTCGTGGCTACTATTGATATCAACCCATGTTGTAACCTCGCGATATTCAATATCTGGTGACTTATCCAAGGTTAGCCTTCTTAGAGCAAATTTCAGGAGAAGCCTAATGGTCTAAAAGATTCAAAAAATTTTGTTATTAAATAGGAATGGCTGCTAACACTCTAGAATAGGACGTTAGCTTAGCCTCCTCCGGCACCCGCTCCTCCGCCAGTTGATTCTACTTCTAACTCTTGCAATTCCTTATCTTCCTCTGATTTAACTTTAGTGATTGGTTTCAATGTCTCTTTTTGTATATCCTTCTTCCCTTTCATGGAGATATACGTGAAACATTCTATAATAAGATACAGTTACTTTTTTTATTATTTAGGTCTACCTAGCCACTAATGTGGTTCGAGTAATGTAGAAATCGTTTATCCTATGCAGAATTAGGGAGGTACAAGAGTTACAAGAAACATGCCTTGGTAGAATGAAAGGATGGTCTTGATTAGTGCAGAAAACATTGTTCGGATTGGATTCAAAAGTTGATTATACCAGCAGAAGATCAGATCTCATTAGACATTGTAGTGTAATGAGATACCAACTCAGAGCGAGAATTAGTTATGTGGCATGAGAAAATAGAAATGATAGGCATTGATATAAAAGGTCTAATCAAGAGACAGAAACACGATGGTTCAAGCTAAAAACAAAGTTTATGAACGAACGCTTTATAAATGAACTAGATAAAATCGGTTTACAACCGATAGACAATCGAGGTACTTTTATTGGCAGACTTTTGGTACTTTTAGAAGCAAAAATTTGAATTCAAAGTCATCTTAAACGATTACATAGTTCATATTTTCTGATCTAATAATCACAAATAACAAATTCATGCCCTGTACCCTCTATGGCCTTCACAGCCTTCATTTCCTTTAACCTACACGGCAACAATGGAGATCCACTGATCATAACTGCCTAGTCAAAGGCCAGGGTTATTCCCATCAGATTATCAACTAATCTTCTGCCGGCCAATTACCCTTTGTAATAAATTCTACGAGGTTACGGCTTGGATCTCTAAAGTAAATGGATTTTAATTTTTCATTTTCCCACGTTAGTTCTTTTTCAATTTCGATTTTATTCAGGATCAGTATGTTTTTTGCATTTTCGTAATCTTCTTTTTCGATTTCTAGTGCAAAATGAACGCTTGCTGGCGGAGTTGATGCACCGTGGGGTGGAAACATAATTTGGTTTTTATTGGTTGTGCTGTCAGGATTAAATATCAGCAACATACTCTTTCCAGCCTTTAAGAAAACATGTCTACCAGGTTCTTCAGAGACGAATTGTAATCCAATATTATTGACGTAAAAATTCTTCAGCTTTTCCAACTCGGAAGAATAGATACATGTTTCAACCATCTTTCTAAACATGATCATGATTGGGCTTCTTGATTATAACATTATTCCCTTATGCGCTTTTCTTGACCAAAATCTCCAATGTATTGGATGGGTTTAGCTACTCTGCCCATCATTAAATTGTCATCTACTCCACTTTGAAATGTATAGAAAGTAGCATCTGGTGCAAACTCATTTGAGGCTACTGTCCAAGCAGATGTTCCTTACAAGCTGCTATTGCAAAAAGTCATACGATCATTAACAGATATGGAAGACGCTTTGAAGTTCCAATACAACTTCTGGCGCGACCACGACTCTTATTATTATTTTTGTTCTATTTGTATTCAAAGGTTGCGACTAGTTAACTAATGACAAATTACCT
>DAOM01000120.1:4051-6595 GCA_002501855.1 Candidatus Nitrosopolaris nunavutensis | reverse complement strand
TAAGATATTCATTCATGTGCTGTAACAGTATAGGAAGGTTTCGCAACTTAACTAATAAAGGGTAGAATACGTCACCGAGGGGGGGAGAGGCTCCAATAATTCCGTTTTTCTTATTGCTTTCTTTGAATGTACGAGATACAATTTCTTATCCCTTAAACGCAATTATTGTTGAATATTAGAATTCTGTAAGGAATTATGAATCAATCCCATATCATGGACTGCGCTGAAGTCTGCAAACTTGATCGTTGGAAATTGGAGACGTTTTGTAGCATATACAGATGAAGAAACAGGGGACATCACATTTGTTGAGGCAAGAGAAATTTAAAAAGTTTGAAACTGACCTATGATATAGAAGGGTATCAAGAATGATAAGGCAATTTATATAATATAATATTCCTAATAACAATCTTTTTACATGGGGTTAGATGGTATTGTACTTTGTTAGTTGTTAGAGACACGTAGTCGTATCGTGATCTTGGGTGCGGGATTCGGAGGGTTAACGGCTGCCAATATGTTGAGAAAGGGTCTTTCAGCAGAACATCACATAGTAGTTATTGATAAAAAAGACTACTTTTTGATGGGAGTTGTAAATTTATGGATACTAGGTGGAAACAGAAAATTAGAAGATTCTAAGGTTTCTTTAAATAATCTAAAAAACAAGGGAATTGAATTTCTTCAAGATGACGTCATACAAATAGACTTTCATAAAAAAATCATTAGAACGAAATTAAGTAAACAAATTGAATATGATTATTTGATACTAGGATTGGGTGTGGACTTTGCAATTGAACAAATAAATGGCTTTACAGAGAACGGAGGATTTAATTTATACGATGCAACACAAGTTCCAAAATTAAGAGAACAAATACTTTCAATAAAAAATGGGAACATAGCGATTTGTATTACAGATATTCCCTATAAATGCCCCCCCGCACCATATGAAGCATCGTTAATTATTGATGATATCTTAACTCAAAGTGGAATAAGAGATTCTATTAATATGGATCTATATACACCTACGCAAATTGCATTACCTGTAGCTGGACCGAAGATAAGTCAAGATGTTGTTAACTTGCTCAATAGACACAATATCAATTTCCATCCACTTCATAAGCTAAAACGAGTATTAAATGAGAAGGAGTTAGAATTCAGAAATGGAGACAGGATGGATTATGATGTGCTGATAGGTATTCCACCACACAAAATTCCTGTGATGGTAGCAAATTCTCCGGGTCTATTAAAGGAAGGAGAAAATTGGATCAATGTGGACAAGTTTACTCTTAGAACAAATTATGAAAATGTTTTTGCCATTGGCGATGTTACAGAAATTAAAGTTAATCAATACGTTGCCATTCCTAAAGCTGGAATATTTGCGGAAGCAGAAGCCAAGGTAGTATCACAACAAATCATTGATGAAATAACAAATACTAATAAGAATAAATCACAGAATCCTCGGTTTGATGGCAAAGGTTATTGTTTTATGGAAATAGGAGGTAAAAAGGCTGGATATATTACTGCAGATTTTTACAACGAAGCAGGTCCCATCACCAAGCTTGAACCACCATCGCAAGAATTATATGAAAAGAAAATCGATTTTGAAAGAAGTAGGCTAGCGGAGTGGTTGTTATAACAGGTAGGCTATTTCCTATTAATCAGCATCGTCGAACGATGATCCGGTGTTGTCTATTTTGTAATTAATTGTATCGACGTAGTATGCTTTATCCACTAATGGGCATATTTGATCTGTTGCCTGGTTTTTTTCTAAATTATCTTCTTTTTTACTAAGAATGTTGATACTCATAACACTCTCATTGGTTATATAGAACAATGAGGTATAAGAATGTATACTAGACATAATTGTTGATATATTATTATTGTTATTATTGATATACTGAACAGACTGTGCTATATTGGGCAGAGCGATCTACGACCAAGTGCGTCGCATGTTACGTAGAACAGAATAATGTAAGAGTTAACCCATTATGACAACTAATAAAAACACGACGATCATGTTCAGAGTCCTATTCTCCAGCATGATCTTGCGGACAACTGCGACGATGGTACCAGCAACACGTGACGCAAGCTGACCAGTTCTTTTATAGAAATATATCATAATGCATAACATAATCTGGATTTTAGTTTATCATATATTATTGTGACCAATTGTTTCCCTTTTATTCTTTATCCATACGATGATCTTACAAATGTCTCATGAAATCCTGTGATGTTCAGTCGTGAATCCATTACACCACTCGGCAGAATGTCCAACAGTAACGGCGAAGTAAGACAATGACAATTTGTTGACTGCAATGCAAAACTACCCTAGAAATTCCTTATTGACTGGAAATCAACCAAATATCACACCTAGCAAGGTGAAAAACGAAGGTGAATTCAAGTAAGGAAAATACAGAATATAATATAGACGACAACAAACAGTATAATTTACTTACCGTGTTTGGAACTACGAACCCGAGGAATTCGAAGGAATATCAGTTAACAAAATTAGTGCATTCCAACTACACTTAAAGCCGGTAATAAGCAAGA
>DAOM01000120.1:0-3665 GCA_002501855.1 Candidatus Nitrosopolaris nunavutensis | reverse complement strand
CAAATCTGTGTGTGTTCGTCAGCAGCTCTGTCAGCACCCCTGACGGTGTTTGGAATCGAGTCCGGTTATGACTCCAGGGAAGTAGAACGAGAAAGACAACAAGAGTAATATCTTAAGACAAGAATTTGGATATACACAGAGATATTTTGGCTACGGAGAACAACGACCAGTTGCTAGCAGAACGCCACCGTCTTTTGTTAGTAATAATGAGATCGTAGAAGAGACGAGGATGGTTAAAGGAATATCATCTAATAAAAATATTCAGTGTTGCCCCAAATTACATTTGAAGTTGGGAGAAACAAAATTGAGATTGACTGCGATCTGGGATTAATTTGTAAGTACTTGATGTCAGTCCGGCCTCAAGTCGCCAGTACTTCTTCCGTTTTTTTGCGTAAACTGTCAGTACGGATATCAGTTTTCGATATCATCGTTACAAGGTGTCAGAATAGGATAACAGTAGGTGTCAGCGGCGTTAGAAAAAGTGAGACGTGGTTTGACTTATGACTGGACCACTGCCACCACCCCCACCGGTCCCGGTGCTGCTTCCACCTCCGCTGGTACCGCAACCACCACCGGCGCCCCCACCACCCTCCTGCGCAAATGCTAGAGGAAAAGTTGAAGTGAGCGTCATCGTTGTTATCAAGGCCAGAAGACCAGAAATTATCACCGTGAGTTTTAATTTCATTCCTAGTAAATGACAAACCTGGATGTATGCCTATAAGCCTGGTGGCCAGCAGTGTATGTTATACTCGTCTTCCTCTGCCACCATTAAAAGTGCATTTCATTTGCGAGACTCTGCATGTAGGAGTTCGTCCTTGTTACTCAATTGGTATCTTTAATGTCGCTTCAATCTTGAAGTCCTTGTATGGAATTTTGCCTTTCAGTAATGCCTTCTTCATTTGTTGGAATTGGCTATAATGCTTCAGGTCAGGAAACCAGTAGTGTACCAGCTCTACAATAATCGTATCCCTTAGCTGTCGTAAACTTCTATGTGATCTGACATTGAGGAACATGATTCTAGATCGGGGCTTGATGGTTCCTAACTTCTTATGCGTCGTTGTTCTAAGCCCATGTGTGAGCTCTTTTGGCAGCGCAAGCCATTCTTTTCTTGTCAGAATTATGCGAGGTATTTCCTGCTTTGGCATTCCTATTTGTTCTATACGACATTGTATTTCCTTGTCTATCCATGCTTTACGGAATTCTGTGAGTTTCATGCTAGTACACCCCTACGATGTTTTTACCGAAGGCATAACTTGTCCTATCGATTATCTCGATGTACATAGGTACACACACGCACATCTAAAGATACTTTAATTTTTCTTACAACCTCTCGTGTATTATATGCTGAAGTTTTCGTGCTTCAATTAGTCTACGCTACATCGTTAAGCCTGGCGCGTCGTTCGAAACGGATTCTTTTTCTATAATATGTTTAGTGCGAAATATTCTCCAGTAAGCTATTAGTATTCATGCTATCTGGCTTATGACCAGACCGGTAATCAGAATGACGTTCATTCTCATTATCTATTTTACAGTCTTCTAGATTCTTTACATATTAAATCTTCTAGTATGAATCTCTATCGCAACGTTATTTTTTACGTCGCGTTGGTCGTTGTCAAGTTTGACGTCATATTTGTCATACCTACCCATTTGGGCCATCTTAGGGTGACCCGGCGATCATCGTCACGACTTTCCATTAGACTAGATTCTAATCTCGAAGTATGAATCGACGTCACAAGTATAGGCGATTTTTCTTCTAGAATTGCCTCTCTCCTTGAATATTGATACTACATCTCCTTGTCCTAACCTAAAAAAATAAAGATTGTTTGTTTTCCTCATCGTTACTCGCAGCACCGTAATATAGACAAGCGTCCGTGGTTTATGAAAGATAGCAGATATTTAGCGAATGGGTCGTTGGTATTTCCAGCACGACCGCCGACCTTTCTGAAAGTGTATTAAACTATGTATGCTATATATAGCTTGTATGACCGATATTGCAAAAAAACTGAAGAATGCGAGCCAGGGTGCTGAGGCGAAATTGAAGACTGAAGAAGATCATGCGGAAGGCAAGCCTAGCTCTGAAAACCTCAACAAAGATAAGGTAAAAGCAAGAGACGCTTTAACTTAAAGCGCCACCTTTTTCTTTCTGTGATCCCATCATAGTGTTCTGCAACGTACAGAATAAGACATAAAAAAGAAGAACAACCAATAAACCGTTGGGTACAATAAGATGTGATATAATATCCACATGAATCAAGAACAGAAAAGTACTGAAACAGTGTTAATAGTGAATCCAAATTCCTGTAGTGGATTGACTGGAAAGAACTGGGAAACTCTCTATAATCAAATCAAGGAAATTTTTGGTGAAAATCCCGAGGTTGCGTTTAGTCAAAAATCTGGTGATGGAACCACTCTGACAAGGAATTTTTTAAGAACGAAATTTAATAAAATTGTTGCATTAGGAGGCGATGAACTGTAAATGAGGTTGCAAACGGCTTCTTTGAAGAAATATCATTAGGAAATAGTAGTGGTAATGACCAAACTACACCTGCATCGCCTATCTTGAAACCGATAAACCCCGAGGCAGTGATGGCTCTAGTTCCATGTGGAACAAGAAATGTACTAGCCAAGTCATCAGATTTGCCTAAGAGAATTGTAGAATGTTGCCAAAGATTCGTAAATGGTAAACCGCAAAAGATCGATGTCAATGCAGCAGTAACAGCATCAGCAGCGTCTGTATCAACGCATTCAAATGATTCTTCAAAGGAGGTTACAGCACGAATTTTCCTTAATGCTGCAGAGATGGGGGTTGGCGCAGAAATTATCTATAGATCAAAGAAGATTAGGGACAAGATTAAGAGCCGCATAGGTTCCACAGTTTCAAGTAAGTGCCTACATATGAGAGTAACCTATGTAATGTTTCTATAGATGGCGGACGTCAAAATATACTTACGAAGATGACAATGGGTGTAGTTGCGAACGGCAGATATCTGGGAAGAGGATTTCAAGCAGCACCGTAGGCATGCATTTCAGACGGCTTGCTCTACATAACTATTCTTAAGAATTCGGGAAGCTTCAAAATGTTAGATGAATTCGTCAGTATGAAAGGCGATGCTGATTACAAGCATGAGGATGACATTTTATATATGCAGGCTAAGAAGGTCTCTATAAAATCAAAAGAGAGAGACGACAGGCGTTCTTCCCGAAACATTCCAAGTCTCTCAAAATGCTTTGACTCTGAAATTCTAGAAGTTTATCTCAGACGAGAGCATATTGTTAACAAGCAGTGATCATTTCTGTTCATTCCATTATATCGTATTAGAGGTGACTTTGTACGTAAAGTGTTCATGCGAATAATGACGGCTTTGAAGGTACCGTTGTCTTCAACTTCGAAAAGATTATCAGCATTACTCATCAATGCAAGACGATATGGAAAAGAATCTAGCATTGGGAATAGTCCAGGATATTCATTTTGCACCATTACATATCATAATCGATACAGGTTTATTCACAAAATATGCTCTAAATCATGTTAACATAAAGGAATTTGCAGGTGGAACTGGTGAACTGGCAAAGGCACTTTCAGAGGGTAAATCCGAGATCTGAATAGGATTGACAGACGGATTGGTAGCATCTATCTCAAATCTGTCTCTTATAACACATCTGAT
>DAOM01000215.1 GCA_002501855.1 Candidatus Nitrosopolaris nunavutensis | reverse complement strand
CAAAAGTGACCAATTCTGGGACTCTCTCTAATAGCAAACTAGGAATTAGGACTTGTTGGAGTGTCGGATTTTGCTGAATTGGTTCTAGAATTGGTTGACTGTTAATGGTAATAGGCGGTTGCTGTGATAGACAGTTGTTAGCGTGAATGGCTGCTGACGAGCTTTGAGTGAGAACCTGTTCAATGCCCATTTTCAACTTTTGAGAGTTCATAGAAAATATTTCCTGTGGTAAAGCTGGAAAAGCAAAAGTTCTCGGCACTCGTGACACTGCTTCAACAATCTCATAATCTTGACTATCCACTGATAGATTGTTATAGTCTGTTTTAGGTGTGCCAGACTTGGCATCTTTTAACTCTAATTCATTCAAATCTACGATATGTGAAAAGTCCTTTTTCTGTTCTGCTGAAAAATACGTCGATACACCTGAATACACCTTTTTGTCATGATCTCCTATTTTTGAGCTCTGATTGGGTGATAGGAACTGTTTTAAGCTCCGTTTACCACTTTCTTCATATTAGTTGATAAAATCGTTTTCACTAATTTTATTTCCATTACAATCGTATATCTCGATTTTGACAGGATCGATCGGTGTATCGCTTATCGTCATAATCTCGTATTTTAGCCAGTTTTTCGGCACATTAGGGCAGTATACTGGCATTTTTATAGCGAAAATCGAAAAGAAATTGCACCCAAATACACCCTTTTCGTCGTTCGGTGTAATTTCTGGATCAACAAGCGGATAGTAAATATTCTTTCTCTGATCTATACTAGAACTTTCTTCTTCTACAAGACTGTTAGCAACCCATTCTGGGATGTAGGATTCTCGTAGTATCTTGGAACTAAGTGGTTTGTGATATTGCTCTTTGTAATGATCGCATATATCTTTGCTCGTTAGTGCAATTAGTCTTTCTTCTTTCTTACCGTCGGAACTCTTATCCTTTATACCAGTTGCCAGTTTTAGCTTGTATTTGTCGTAGAATATTTCCTTAAATATTTTCATTTTGAATAAAGGCATACCAGTTTGATTTTGTGTGATACTCAGAACTTCTTCCAAGTCATCTAATGTCACAATCACCTGAGTATCTGATCCATAAACTAGTCTAGGTCGTAATTGGATTTTTGTTAGTGGCACGATTACAAGTAGTGAGAACATACGCTGAGTTGCCCTTACATCAGTGCCTTTTTCATGTGCTAAAACTTCTCCTAGAATCCAACCAAATGGAATCCATACAGGAGGTTTAACCTTAGCAAGTTCTTGGATTTGAAGTTTAAGGTAGAGTATACATTTCTTGGCTAATTCAATGTCGTTGTCTGAAACAATAAGTCTCTGTTGCATTAAACGAGGCAATCCCTTCTTTTGAGCTACTAGCACGTTAGATTCGTGATATTTTTGCTTCACCATGTTAGGTGACGTTATCATACATCTAGATACTATCTCAGGCCATTCATTCCAATTTGATTCATTTTTGGCACTACAAAATATACATGCAGGCCATCCTCTAGTTACTATCTTTTTTACCGAATATCCTTGATTGTCTACTGAAAACACATAAGGATGTTCTATCTCATAGTTATCATGACTCAATATTGGTTTCAATACAGCCCACATTTCGGGGTGCGGAGGTTCTAAAAACACGTATATCTGATTGCTAAGATCTATCAAATATCGGGCTTTGTCATATACCTGATGTAATTGGGTTTTCAGTGCTTCTTCTCGATCTATATCTTTACTCTTTTTGCAATGTCTAATTCCTCGCTTTATCTCGTCTACTATATGCTGTATCGGATTATTGTCAATGTCAACCAAAATACCACTCTGTCGAATTATTACCTTTGGCGTCATACTACCAACATACAGCACATCGTGTTTGGGGAAAATCTCTAAACTCTTCACTACGGCATAGGTCTTTCCTTCTGACGTTGGAGCCAGAACTCCAAGATTAATAGGATCATCCGTATATGTGCTAAGTCCTACATATGTCACTTGCTTAACTAGTGAAAGGTCTTGCTTCACATTTTTCTGCGTGATATCTATTGCAAACTTTACAAAGTCCTTGTCAGGAATTTTTGATTGTAACTCGTCTAGAAGTGTCTTTTTTACACTCGCACTCGAATTTTCCTTGTTTTCAATTTTAATTTTACTACTGTGATCAATATCAGTTCTTAAAATAAATATTAGATCATCGACTTGCCTAGCAGCTTTAACAACATCATTATAATTTAGATTACGTTGAATTGCTTTGATTAGAGAAGGTCGACCTTCGACATTCGCGCCATTTATCATGTCCTGATAAGCATCTCGAATCAGACTATACCATTTACTCTTGTTACCTGAATCGCCCTTCCTATCGCATATTTCGTCAATTATCTTTAAAGAAGATGCCTCAGAAATCCAATTCCAAACTAGTGTTCCAAGGAACGATCTCATGAAAAAATAGTAATGATCGTTAGACCCATAGAACTGATTTGCCCATAACACCACTGAATTTATTTGCCAATTGGCTAATGGACTAAAAACCAAATTGTTAAAATCTACAGTTCTCGCTTCTTTCAGATTAATAGAATGACTATGAAATGAGTCTTTGGTCTTTTGTTGTAGTATGCGTCGCTTTGTAACTTCTCCTGGATTTAGCAATAAATCTTTGAATTTCTCATTAACTAGAGTATTATACAATCCATTTCTAACCATCAGCCTAAGTTCATTAAGCCCGACACACCCAATGTTTGTATATCTAAAATTGTCGTCATTCCTATGTTGACCTAAAACTTGGACATATTGCAAACCTATCATTATTTCAAATAAGGCATTATCTAACTTGCAATCATTATGGTCTAGCGGTGTAAAGT
>DAOM01000322.1:3832-4652 GCA_002501855.1 Candidatus Nitrosopolaris nunavutensis | reverse complement strand
AAGAAATTCTTGCAGTAAATCCTTATCAGAGAATAATACTTGCTTCAGCCTATATCATGGAATTTCTTGTAGATACGGTAAAACAGTTGAAACAAGTTGTCGAATTAATGCAGAAGCCATTTGAACATACTGCCTTGGTAGACACGACGACAAAGAGTTGTAAAAGGCTTGGAGAAACTAAATGCAATTATAAAACCAATAAAAGACATTAATCCAATGCACGAACAATCCATTGAGTGACTTGCAGGGTTAAGGGAATTTCGAAGGCAGAACTTTTGGCTAGGGCCGGTAAATCATACACCAGTTACCTGATCTTCTCTGCAGCATGGTTAGAAATTTGTTGAAAGCAAAATTTCTCTGATTTGTAGATTGCCTATCATCAAATCTATTATCTTGCTACGTTCTTCCGTAGGCATAATATTATTATTTGCTACTCCTAGGGTATCGATTGCTCGAAGTTTCCAATAGTTCTTGATAGCAGTTCCAAGTAATTTTTGAGCATTATAGACCACCTTACCAAATGCGGTAACAAAATATCTGCCTTTTTGCCTTTTCACTAAACCAGCTTTTGTGAGACGAGATATTCTCGAATAGTACTGCTTTTTAGTAAGTTTCAATTGAGTCCTGAGAGTCTCGCTGTTATCTCCACTCGCAAGAAAGATGGTGTTAAAGATAAACAGTGAATTGTCATCAGACATTAATTTTATAATATCTGCTCCGCATTCTGACTTCTGCTTGCTTCCTGCATCGACATCACGATTTGTGGCCGTCACAGTAGTGTCAGAGATTGCATTCAAGCTTCCTGTTAGTCGATAATGTC
>DAOM01000322.1:0-3578 GCA_002501855.1 Candidatus Nitrosopolaris nunavutensis | reverse complement strand
TCTGGATAATTTTGGGCAGAAATACCACCGTAACGCAAAGACCTAGGTTTTTGCTGAAATTCGGCAAAGGATTTAGGAAAATGATAAAACGAGAGGTTACGTGAAATTGCAACCGGCCGTTTGGTGTAACTGTAGATTCTAGGGTGTGAGAGAATTAGCTGAATCATCGAAACTTTCCCAACAACCATAATCCGATGCAAATTATAATGATTAGGAGGATTAAGCCAGTAAGGGTCAATAGTACGGGTGTGATCAACTTTAAGAAAAAGAAGATAAGGACGATTATCATTAATAACACCGCTGTTCCAATGAAAATACTACCGGCAGTCCTTACTACGCCCAAGATTATATCTAATTCTGATCCTTCATGATAATAGTGTTGCGTGATAACAATATCGATCGGATAAGATTGAACTAGTGGTTCTGGATACGCAGACGGTAATAACTGCTTTTTGAGGTATGATTACCAATATATAATATCTGACTTCGATAATTAGGAAGATAACCATTATGGATAATAGAAACAAAAACAACACACAAGATCAGAATAAGAGCAAAGGGCTTCTTTTTTACAAGAATGGAAATGATAGATATTCTACAGAAGGAATTAGAGTTGAGTTTAATGACGGAACAACCTTCGTTGCTCAGATAGATTCTAAGCTAGTAGATTTGAGTGCTAAGATCATAAGAAAGGTCCGCATCTTCTAAAGAACAATAATAATATCAACACAGAAAGATGCCGACATAACAAATGATTACTTTCAAATTATGAAAAATGGTACTACCGGTTTATCGTTTCCAATGATATCAGATTCAAACCTTCGTTCCAGAAGCTGTGCCAGAGCTAATGCCACGTTTTATTCTTACTTCGCAAGAAGGAGAGCCAACGATCTAAAGCATACACACTATCGAAAAGATTCTTTCCGATGAATTCTTTGAATTTTAATTTAAACTCCCAATGCCGCGATCAGAACTTTCAGAAATAGATAGATCAAAATGAGTAGGAAAACAGAGTATGTCCTGGCCGCCGCAGGACTAATTAGAAGGTATTGAATTACTCTATTACTGGGTGCTAGGCGATGCTGACCTTGGCGTTCTCTTACCGAAATATGCTTTAACACGTGGCCTGTATAAATAATACAATATTATTATTTCGATGCCATAAATTATGACTAACTGATTATGATTACGTTTATCACCAAACCTGCTGTTGCACTTCCAACTTGATTGCCTATTGAGCCTGTGATAGGTACTAGGTTGAAAATTATTGCGTATGTTATCGTAGCAAATCCAATAAAAATGCCGATAATGGATATAGTCCATGCCCATCCTTTACCCTTCCGCAATCCGTAGCCTGTAACGAGAATGTAAAGAGATTCCGCTAACGATACAGCGCCAACACCTGATGCTTTGACAGCACCAGTGGTTGAGAGAGAAATGCCAACAATCCCTATGATGCCGGCTACTATATAGAAATTTGCAATGATACTGACCCCAAGTGGTCTCGACTGCTTCTGCATTTAATGATACTGTTAATGCCGAGCCATTATAATAGCACTGAGGCAAATTTTTTCTATTTGATTTGTAACTATGTATTATGAAACGTTTACTCTGGATGTAAATTGATAGTTGGACAACTCACATTTTACGACAGTGTCCAGAATGTAATGTATGAAGCCTGGAATATGCACTAGCCGAGACAGATAAAAATATATCAAAAACCTGTTGCTGGGGGATGTAGAAATCGCATAGGAGAGAACCTACAGTTCTACTCGCTTAGATGTATATGGCAGTCACCAGTTGCAGCAGATTACCAAAAACGGCCTCCATAAATAGCTGTCCGATTAAGTAGACAAGAAAAGGTGGAATCAATTGAAATTATCATTTTATTTTAATTTTTACACGATCAGCCTAAAAACTTAATTCCTAAGACTATTCTGGTTTTGGTATATGATTAGCATAAATAGTAGCGTGGATTTCGTATATGCTACCAAACATGAAAAGTGGACTCTTCTTGAATTCGAGGTCAACTGCGGTCGTTATAGGAAACGTTATCTTGCTCATCACTTTGGCAATATCTCTGACTAGCGTTGGTAGTATAGACGCTGCCAGTAGTAATATTATCCCATCTTTAAGCTCAAGTTCTACTCAACCCCCTAAACCTCTTCCAGGCTCACAGACATTCTTGACAGTTACAACCAAGGTTAATGGAGGCACAAAGAAACCTTCAGACTTTACCGTAACTGTATCTGGCAATAATCCATCACCAAAATCATTCTCCGGGTCATCAAGTGGTACTTCTGTTACATTGTTTGGTGGGAGCTATAAGGTTACTGAATCCGGCACTTCGGGATATAGTCCTAGCTATTCTTCAGGCTGTTCTGGTACTGCTACTGGCGGCCGCATGCAATGTACTATTACCAATCAAGATCATGGCACCCCTAATCCAAATAAGGGCATAACATTAACCAGTAATTCAATCGATGTATATTCAATTCCATCAACTTCTGTCCAAGTCGAAAAATTCCTGACAAATTATACGATAAGCGGCGAGATCTCATCTATAAATGCGTCCAGAGATCTGATAACATCAACGATAATAAATGACTTTGACAGCAGCCCAAATATTGGATATGTAAAAAGCAACAACATAGCCGCAACCTCTCCGAATAACGGTTCTCAAGTAACACTTCCAAATCCATTTGTAAGCACGGGTACGATAAATCAAAAAATTACGAATGAAACTCACAATATTATTATGGCTGGATCCACATCAAATCCTGCTGGAAAGAACGTCGAAATAAAATGTACATTTGGAGACGTGTTGTCGGACTATAGATGTTCGCACATTCCGTGACAGGTTGCGAGGAGTGTAACTTTAACCACTAGAAAATGACACTCTCTTACTAACCCTATGAACTACACGCCATTATTGGATAAATCTGAAAGAGTGTATCGTCGGCTGTAAGCAAATCATAAAAGTGTTAGGGACAATACCAAGCAAATGCTAATAACACAACGCTGATTATGTTGATAGATTCTTAGTTGAGTAGGATTGCTCTCCAACTATTGCACACGTGTAATTGCATCAAATGAACATACTTTTTCAATCCAAGTACTGATAGTTTGATGCGAAGCTAGAACATCTAACAATCTAATATATTTCCGAATATTGCGCAATGATTTGCCTACGATTGATTATTCAGCGCGGCTCTTAATTACTATTCGTCAATCGAATTTTGACAGGTTCGTAAAATGTCCTAAATCAATCGGTCATTACGACTCTAGCATGGAGTTGATCTCATCCACTCGAGCTGGACGAGGTGCTTAAACTACCAAGTACGTATCTTATCGACTTTCGATATCAGAAGTAAGATTACTCAGATATGTTTCTATGGACGATTCCACAGACTCGTACAAAGATTGGTACGTATCAACCGCCATTTTCATGATTAATGAAATGGGAGGAGGATTGGAACCTTATCAGCTGATTTGGACATAACTGTGGTTGAGGGAGGAGTAGGAGGAGGAAGAACGTGGTTGTTATTGTTGGGCATGGTTACAGGTGAGTTTGTGGA
>DAOM01000062.1 GCA_002501855.1 Candidatus Nitrosopolaris nunavutensis | reverse complement strand
CTGAAGGAAAAAACAAAAGTCGTCGCCGTTTTTTCTGCTCCTCTTATTACTTATCAGGAAAAACTCTATTCCATGACTGACGTCGCCATAAGAGTAGGTAGGAGCTATGCTTCGTCGAATCCTGTAGAAATTGAGGTCTTAAGGGAAGTTTATGAACGAATTGCCACGGAACAAGTTTCTAACCAGTATTATCAAGAATTCCTTGCACATCTCGACAGATTCTACCGTCAAGTGATAATATCATTAAAGCAGGCGGCAGAAAACCGGCGTTTTGTTGATGTTATCAGATCGAGAACACTTGCATATAGTGGAGAGATAACTATGTCTTATCTTATGGATTATATTATGCGAAGTCATGGGATAAACTCCGATCATGTTGCTATAGAAAAATGGCCAATAATTACTGATGACAACTTTGAAGCAGCCAACTTTATGATCGAAGAATCAAGGCGGAATGACAGTCATTTATTGGATTTAGTCGAACGTAACGAGATCGTCTGCTTAGGCGGATTTATAGGTAAGACCGTTGATGGTCTTGAAACAACATACGAGCGCGGCGGTTCTGACAGAACAGCAGCAGATACTGCGATCCTCTTACACGGACTCTATGAGATGAAGGTCGACTTTGAAAAAGATAGTGCCGTGCTGAGTGCCGATCCAAAGATAGTAAAGAGTGGTTTGGAAAATATACAATGCCTTTCTTATAATGAGGCAAAATTGGCTGGAATGTTTGGTATGAAGATTCTTGACCCTGTTGCTATAAAGGAAATCCTTGACAATAATCTGGATATACCTCTAGTTATTACGAATATGACAAACCCGTCAGATACAACGATAATTCAACGAAATCCGCCGCTTCAAGATGACTTTAA
Source organism: Candidatus Nitrosopolaris nunavutensis (assembly GCA_002501855.1). Lineage (GTDB taxonomy): Archaea > Thermoproteota > Nitrososphaeria > Nitrososphaerales > Nitrososphaeraceae > Nitrosopolaris > Nitrosopolaris nunavutensis. Next base: position 4,660 of record DAOM01000062.1, on the reverse strand, counting down.
CAACAGTCTGGTAAAAATCGTTACCGGCAAGAAAAACTGCGCTATCGTAAGGATCGAAAGTATTGCAGCATCTTATTTGGTCGCCTCGCTTGAAAAGGACAAGCAGTACCATGATTTCGTCAAATTATCTCCGTACAGACACGATGACGTCGAAATCTGTAGGTTGCTTTTCCTCGACGCAGACTACGTTAAAAAACAAGAGCGCCATATCAGAGCATACTATCCCAAGGTAGAGATAGTCTATGGAAGAGGTGTAGTGACCCTTATTGGCGATATGATGTGGCATATGCCTAACATAGCATCTACTGCTAGCAGTACCGTTGGAGAGCATGGTATAAATATTCTCAATTTAGATGCGCAAGAGGAGACATCGAGAATCCTGATTGTTGTAGAAGATAAAGGTACCAATGTAAGTGAGGCTGTTAAGGCAATTCATTCTAAACGAACTAATATTCGTATTAGTGAAAATAAAAATGACTGAAGGCAAAATATGGATGGATGGATCCCTCGTCCCCTGGGACGACGCAAAAATTCACGTTCTCACTCATGGTTTCCATTATGGAACAGCTGTGTTCGAGGGAATTCGTTGTTACAAAACCGACTATGGCCTCGCCGCTTTCCGTTTGCCAGACCACATACGACGATTAATGCACAGTGCAAAGATGTATTTTATGGATCTTGGATATTCTGAGAAGCAACTGCAAGACGCGGTGATCGATACAATCAATGCCAATAAGCCAGAGGAATACTACGTTAGACCTATCGCATACTACGGTTACGGTAAAATGGGTGTCAATCCACTCCCCAACAAAGTTTCTATCGCAATAGCAGTTTGGAAGTGGGATGAATATATTAGACAAAGCGAACCGCAAAAAGGAGCAAGACTAATGGTATCTTCATGGATGAGAATCGATGGAAAATCAATGCCTATGAATGCAAAAGCGACAGCAAACTACGCGAACTCTGCTCTCGCAAGGATGGAAGCATTGAAGATGGGATTCGACGAAGCAGTGATGCTAAATACTGCCGGAAAAGTTATCGAAGCTAGTGCAGAAAATATTTTCATAGTGAGAGACAATGTATTGATTACTCCGCCGGTAAATTCAGGAGCTCTCAATGGGATAACCCGAGATAGCGTGTTGGCTATTTTACAACACTATGGTAGTCTTTATGAAATTCGTGATATTTCAAGGGACGAAATGTACATAGCCGATGAAGTTTTTCTGACTGGGACCGCGGCTGGAATAAGAGCAGTAGGCGACATTGATAATAGAATAATCGGTAATGGAGACATAGGTCAACTTACGATGGAGATTAAAAGCAAATTTGAAGCAGTGACTCAAGGAAGGGATGACAATTTTAACAAAAAATGGCTTACTTACATCAGCTAGCAATATGGGTCTCTAGCAGTTATGGTGACATCGTTGTGTGACTTTTTTTCTAACTAAATAGATTCACTTCCGTGTTATTTCGCCTTCATATTTCATTTTTGCGTAGTTTACTAATTTTATTGCGTCCTGCTCTTTCAAACTTTGTCTGTTCTTACTAATATAGGAACGGAAAGATTCCAAATAATCTGAAAGTGAAGGATGTCGCCTTTTCGTTTCATCTATGATATCTTCATAATTTCGATCTGGAAAGTACATGCTCTTTGCGACTTTGACTGCTGCTCTTTTAGCGTTTTCGTCGATAACTCCTTTTCTTAAGGCAATGAAAAGGTTATATCGAATATCAATCATCGCTTCTGACTGAATATGCTGAGTTTCTTCAGTGAACGTAACCGCTACTTCGTCATCTGCGGCAATTTTGTTCTTTTTGTACAATTCAAATATCTTGCCAATTCCTATCATACCATATTTTTCCAGTTCAACTGCTCGCAATGCCCCGAGACTTGATGCTCCCAAGACGAGAATATTTTTTTTGATTAATAGTTGAAATACTTCTATTGGAGTGGGAGGATAATCCTGCAAAAACAAGCCGTCGACCAATCCTACTATAGTACGATCATCATCATTTATGCAGGCCAGAAGTCTTAGAAAATCGCCTTTTTTCGCAGGTGGTCTATAATCGGCATTAAAGATTTTCCTGGCTTTTTCAATGGCCAGACTTGGACCAATAAAAACAATTGGCTTATTCATTTTTTTTAAAGTACTTTTTCGCTCTCCAACCCATAACCGATTTTGTAAATTTAAATGTCTCTAGCCCTGGAACTATAGCCCGGACTACCGGAATTCCTATTTTCGCAATTGTTAAATCTACAATTATTGCTTTTTTTAGGCCTGCGTGTCGTAAACGTGCCAAAATCAGTTTAATATCATCAAGAATATCTCTGTTAAAATAAGATCTAACCTGAGAGAATTGGATCTTATTTGTAGATGGCGTAAATTGCCACGCCCTCTTGTCGTCAGAATTATCATGTCCGTATTTTATCTTTCGCAGGTCGTCCCTCGCACCTTGGATATTGGCAGCTCTAGTTTGGGAAACTTCAGTAATAGCACGCAACAATGCAATCCTCGCATCAGGGTGAGTACCATGGCCTTCAGCAAGGTATCCATAATCGTGAGTTAGCCACTCAATGCTGCTGGCATTGAACGTGGGAATCCCAATATCTGAAGTTATATCCTTTATTATCAGGGGGATGTTAGCTTTCTCAAATTTTCTAACTAACATCTTGATAGGATCAAAATCTACATCACGTATATCAACATCTGGAAATATGCTTGAATCGTCCATAAATTGATCAGCAGGTACGGGAGATACCGAGTATTGTTTTGCTTTCAGCGAATTTGTGATAGTTCGTATAAAATGGAATGGGATGGCGCTGGCTCGCAGTTCCGCCAAACTAATTGCGTCACGTTCAATGACTTCACATAGGGAATGACAGACTGCTTCTTCTAATACGTTACCAGAAGCAAGTCCATTTGTATGATAGAAAGCAAACGGGTTTAAAGCAGGGGGTTTTGGAGTATATCTGAATAAAGCAAGAGATGCTGGTACTAACATTCGTTCTCCGCTAAACAGCTCAAAACCAGGAAGGAAATCCATCGTCATGTAATTTCGGTATTGAAAATTGAAAGGTTCTACAACCTCTTCTGGATGGAGGACCGTGTACCTCTGTGATAATTGATCGTAACTTCCTTGAATGAAATCTCGCCGTGTACTGCTTGGTAATGAAGAATATCTTTCGATACATTCCATCAACGCGCTCGCTTTTGCATGTGCCTTGGTTGGACCCTTCCCGCTATAAACCCAAATGTAATCCTCTGTTCCAGGTAAAACAGCAGAGTAATTTGGGATAGTTAATTTATCCATGTGTGTTATGTCCGCAAGTCGGGTTACTCCAATCTGCTTAGATAGTGATATGGTCATCCTGAGGGTCTGTTCAGGTGGTATGATCCTAGAACTTCCATTTATGGACCACTTTTCTCTACTCTGAAGCAGCAATGGCTGTGTTTGCACGTTTATGAACGGTGAATTAGTTCATATCAAGTTTACGAATCACCCCGACACAAATCTCTGAATCCATGATTATCCGCAAAGTCGACGTTTGCCTGTTGTACACGCATTAGGATTATATACTAGGATTTTGCAACCGTGCACGTACTTGGACCCAAGACAGAAGGACGCAGAGACCATCAGCGACATTCTGCTTAGAGCAGCGAGTGAACCAGAATTCAGAAATCAACTGGTAAAAGAGCCCACCAAGATCTTGGAGCAATACAATATTTCACCTGAAGCCAAATTGATCATCAGAAAGAGCATAGTTGATCTCACACAATAGTGCTTGGCATATCTCTATTAATTCCGATTGGATGTCAATATCTATTAACACCGATCAAACGTATATTGCGTTCTGAAATGTTGATTTATTTATTACTCGACGAGGATTATGCTGGTTAAAAACGTATACATCATTTGAATTCTGTTACGCACTTTTCGTCGGCATTTGGGTAGCAATTGTCTTTGGGGATAGAATTCCAATCGGTTCGTCTCTACCATTTCGTTGATATCTCTTCTTTAATTTTACCGAACCTTTTCTAACCTTGTCTGTAGAAAACAGTATTAAAATCTCTAACGTACTGGTCTAAGAGCTTAACACCTGCCTAATTCTCTAGCATGACAATGTCAACTTTGAGATCGGAAAGATTGATGCAGCCTAACTCCACGCCCATTGAACCCACTGTAAGTAAGTACTGCGACTCACTCGTCCCTCCTCCAACGAAAATTTACATGGTGTATTATACATGCCTAAGACCAGTTAAGTCAGTTCGCAATTATGATTCCATCGCCACCTACAGCGAGCATCTCTCAGAAGTGCCTCTTCAAGGAATATCATCAAAAGTCTTGGTAAATCTTGATATGTGCTCCAAGATTGTTCTTGATTTGACCAGACGGATCCTCACATCAAATTGTGTATTGTTTGTTTTCACAGGACCTTGGATTCTTCGATAACCTGGAATAAGATATATTTTTAATAATTATTTCGCATGGTAGCTAAAAAGAGTTGTCCCCCGCCTCTGACCCACACGTATTCATGGGTAGCCATACACGCGAATGTGTACTCCTCCTCGTGTACTCTCTATAACGGGGTGCCTAGTAATACGCGTATGTCGAGGAAACTAGGAACTCTCGGCATCAGTGTAATAACTGTCTCTTATAC
>DAOM01000163.1:911-5733 GCA_002501855.1 Candidatus Nitrosopolaris nunavutensis | reverse complement strand
CTCGGACCCGTTTCCTTTCCAAGGCATAGCTCCCATGATAAGCCCTGACCGGCAGCTTTCTACTTTAGCATCTACTCTTTTTTTATTAGTCTATTCAGTGTATCTAATCCCAGTACTGTTTTTTCGTTGCATATTCCAGAGTTACTAAGATGAATTTTGTTAAAGTCATTAGCACTTGATTGGATAGTTAACTCGTGGCGAGAAGCATTTAGTATGAGACCAAATCCAACAATTTCTCTATTCATGCCTAAACCTACAAACATACCCTCCGGTCTTCGCAGCTTCACTGGCAAAGTTTTTCTTTTATTCAATCGTAAAAAGCCATCTCTGTCTATCCACATTCCAGAGTATGTTTGGCCTCTATATACGAACTTAGTATAACTCAATTCTTTGGCGATAAGTTTAGTTCTAGATTGTTCTTTGAAATAGCGTTGAAATTGATTTAATCTTCTCTTACTGCGGTCAATTCTAGATTTGGTGGTTTTGCTAGGGGACCTTCCAAATACTACAGTAGATGGATCCAATCTTGCTTTGAAGTTGTTAAGTAGAGATGCTTTTCCTAGGCAAACAAGCATATCGGATCGAATTTCCTTCGCCATCCTGACTTTATACTCAATACCGGTGTTGAGGATGTAACCGTCTGTGTTAATTACACAAATGTCACAGGCAGTTCTAATTTTTGCGAGAATCCTTTTAACTGCTTTGATAATAAGGTCTTCAAATCCAACAGGACTGATATTTCCTACAAACTCATAGAAGTGAGTATTGACACCTCGTAGATCAGTGATCTGCTCTGTGACAACAGCAGCACCAATCGCATTTGGAGGGGCCAGATCCCCTTGACCTATATCTGCGTCTATTATGCCAGGCCTGTATCCTTTTTCAAGTGCCTTATTCGTAATATAAGTTGCTAGAGTAGATTTCCCAGTATCAGTATCCCCGACAATCAATATTTTTCTTACTGTTGTCATGTTTTCGAGAAAAATTCTTCGAATAATCTGATGCCATATTGCTGTTCCAAAATTATAACTGGACACCAGCCGACTCTTACCACCCTTGATATCAATTTTGCAACCAGAGCCGATCTCAAATGGTAAAATCTTGCCGACTCCTACAGACACTTGGTTATTAGATACGTCTTTTCCTAGTACTTCCCCAAATCCTTCAAGGGTGACTACAGCCGGACCCTTGACGAGGTGGACCCAATGATATGACAACTTATTATTTCTTTAGTACTGACAAATAATTGATTAATATCTTACTTACGACGTTTAATTTGTTTTTTGCTTACTTCAGCTTTGAGCAAGCATTTCCAATAAAAAGAGCCAAATATCCTTCATGTCATATCAGGTTTGACTATTCCATTGACTTCGGATAGTATGATCCACACTCGGACACCTCATCGTTTTTCGCATTCGGACCCAATACAACCACGATTGACTTCGTCGGCTATAAACCACATCGTAGACGGCAAACTTATGGAGAGCCGCCCACGAAGATCCACTAAAGCCGTACTGAAATCCCACCTACACGGCAATAATCGGGAACTTCATTAAAGGCGCAGCCGAAGTAGTTGAGGCATAGAGTAGTCTGGTGGAATCCCGGAAAACCGAAATTCGAATTCATTTAAATAATATTCGATTCAGGCCAGGCTATAAGAATGCCAGTTTGGTCTTTAAAGATACTACTGCTCTCTTTAATTCGTTCCCCGGGACATCTTTTCGGATCACGAACTGTGTTCCATTTTTGACAACGAAGCTAACATCGTTTTCTCTTACCAAATAAGCCAGAGCTGCCTGAATTCTGGAATCTCTTGCCTCCTGCATTACATAATCTGCATCCTCAACGAATGCTCCTTCAGTCTTTGCGATTCCATCTCCTGGGTTGTCCTGGAGAATTTTTATTCTACCTACCTCTTCTAATGCTTTAAGGTAATAGGAACTTGCAGTTTCTATTTCTTTACTATTAACTAGTGATAGGGTAGTGTCAGCAAGTTCTGCGGCTTTGCGTTTGGCCTTTCTTATTGATTCGATAGTATCCACTCCAGATCGACGTTGTACTTGTTCTAATAAATATTATATTTCTGTTTAACAACTAGATCCAGATATACATACAGCGGTTGGTGGTTCGGTTAATTTCTAGGAATGGGGGCGAGTACTGTATATGCACGCACCAAACGTACTGGAGCACGTTGCAAGATCAGTGCAGAAGCATATGACGTGTTGACATGTTATCTGCTACTCAATTCGAGCAAAAAAATTGCACGGGCTTTATTATTAGCAAATCTGATCCCAACATCCACGCTCATTTTCGAATAATTTAAGCAGTAAGAATGGTTAAAGGTATAATAGGATGTTATGCGATATATATCATGTCCGACTGACCGAAACAGAAGGATGATCCATCATGCAGATTTCCGTATTAGGTAAAGGCCTAGTACGTCCATGGAAATGCATGGTTGTCATACTAGGATTAATAGGTGAACCGCTAGTTCGAAAGAAACGGTGTGGAGTCCAAGGCTAGGATGGTAAGGGCAAACCACATGGCTGTTTGGAACCTATGAAGGCAGTCACGAAGGGAAAGCCACATGTCTTCGAGAATCAGTCGGATAATCTGAAATTAAATCATTTATTTCATTTCTAGAAATTCTACTTTATAGAAACAGCCCCATCGATGTCTGACAGTTCATAATTAATTAATGTACTCTTGGATAGACAGGGATGTCCGCCAATCGCCTAGCTCATGCGACTTAGTACCTTTTAAGAGATTATTGATCGGCTCACTCGCCTATTGGTTATTCTGGTACATTGGGACTCCGTGTGCCCGAATGGCATCAAGGATATCAATTTGTCGCAGTATAGAAGTGATTTTCTTAACTCTCGAATATGCCTTATGGCATATTTATCTCAGTTGGAAGATATCCATATTTGGCCAGAATGGCCGAAAGCATTTGAGGCATCAAGTGGGTTTGGGCACTATAGTCTGTCTCTTTTTTTCCAATAAAAGCTCTCTCGCCAGGATCGCTAAACCAGAATATGCAGATCAGATTGTTCGGAATCAAGACCAGTCCATATAATCTTCCATGACATATTCATTTTTGTGTCCTCTCGAACAGGTGTGTGAAGTTTCCGCATTTGTAGCTGAGGTTTTGAATTCAGTACTACTGCCTTCTGGAACGTACAGCCCGGGAAAGACTTCGCCACAAGTTTTACACTTTATCATTAGCATTGGCATTCTAATTATTCATCTTCTTGTCCTTCATATCTTATTTTATATCTTATTTTACGATGTTGTTTTTATATTTGTTTAACTTGCCAATGTGTATCTGACTTGAAGATAAACGATGTGGAATCAAAAAGACAAGATTATGAGCTCTTTCCAGGTACGTTATTATTCTCATTTTTATGCGCATGACGAACATGGTCTTCCAGTTCTGTTTCGTTACGAGCTGTCAATCCACACACTTTACAGGTCGCCTGTTTTGGGTTGAGTGATACAAATTTTTCGTATCGCAGACTTTCAGTGTCTCTTTTATCTTTAGTTTCACTATTTGACAATTTTTTTGTCCTGAGTATTGGGATATCATGTAGTACTAGATTAAGTATTCAACGCCGTCACACCTCGGTTCGAGAAGAGACCTAATAGATATTAAGAGAATTTAAGTGGTCCAGTAAAGTGCTAGAGCTCGTCCATACCAAAGTTATAGTAACACTGATTACACTTGAACTTCTCTCTGCCGGGATTCCCAGAGACTACTTCAAGCGCACTTTTTGTTTTACACCTTGGACATTTACCATATACTGTTTTCTTGGGCAATGACGTGTCTACTTACACAGTGTTCTATTTAGAACTATTCTTCGGAAGTGGGCTATGAGGTATGTCAACAATTGTTACTCAGCATCTTTAGAAAAAACATGAAAGTGCGAAGTTGCGATAATATCCCACTAGTCTCCAAAATCCGAAACCTCTTTTCTATAACCTAATTTAGAGGTGGGTTGCAATTGCTCTTTTTCTATTTCTCCTTACTCAGCATTCTCACCTTCCTCCGTGCACTTATACTTTGACTCGTGTCCAAAACGAATTAGACGTGGTTTGTGTAAAAAATTTTAATGCCTATTCGGCAGATTCTAGATCTAGTTGTTGTTCTTTTTCTTGCACTGCAACCAAAAGTCTGTGCGTTCTCTTAGTAGCAGAAAAACAACTAAAAATTTTTCAAATTGGTCTACAGACTACTTGCGAATCGTTGTGCCCCCTCTTAAGATGGTGATTAACACTCAACCTCCAATCGAATTTTGTTATTACCTCCTCGACTGGAACCTTGCCCAGCCTCTTCTTGCTGAGAGCTTCGGAATACACAGCGTTCAGAGATGGGGTCAGTTGTCGAATATCGTACCGCGCATCATTCTGAAGTATATAATCTTTATATACAAATTCCCCCAGTTTAGGCAGCAAGGATGACAATAGGAGTAAAATTTGCAATCGTTGTTACGGGAGTAACGACAGCCTTACTAATATTAAGTATGTCAGTAGCTGCTGTTCCTGTTCCTGTTACCGCTCAAGGCTCGGCAGGTAGTGGCGGTGATCCAACCTCTTTTCTCGAGTCAGCAAAAATGCATTTGATCGAAGCCACGAAGGACTTAAAGATGGGCAATTCGCAAGCAGCATTGGTGCAAATAAATATGACTCATCAGGGTATAATCTCTGCGGAGCGGCAGTTGAACGCTAGCGTAATATGCAACAACGTAAACAATGAAGGCTATTGCGTAGCTCCGTAGCCATCTATCTCGCCCAACAACTGAAATATTAGAAAATTGGCCTAGCC
>DAOM01000163.1:0-603 GCA_002501855.1 Candidatus Nitrosopolaris nunavutensis | reverse complement strand
AATATTAGAAAATTGGCCTAGCCTCTACTTTTTTCTATGGAGATACCACGTCATTACCACCGCATGGAACTATAGCACCTTACCACATTTTAGTACCATTTCAAGATTGATCGCAAGATAAGTTAATAAGAACAAAATGAGAACTTGTTTTGATCGTAGAATCAATGGATAACTCTTATAATCGTTCAAAAAGCCAACAGAGAGGCAGAATTGCACTCGATTTGGAACATGAAAATATCTTGGAAGAAGATGAAAGAAGAATAGATACTAAGATATGCATTTTGTACGGGGTAGAGGTGGAGGAGGCAAAGGAGATTCATGCAAATTATCATTCCGATAGACTTCACTTTCTTCTTCGAGATAGAGCACGGAAGCATGGAATGACAGAATCAACCTTTTTGAAGAAGCTGGAAACCTTGAATTTTTATTCCTATGCATATATGGTATCTCGAGGACAATTGATGGAAATGGCTGCAGTCGATATACTGTACAAAGGATTATGCATCTCAGAAAATAATGGACCTAATAAATTTGACGATCGGTATATTAGCTTTTATGGGTAGAAAATACATTAACCGTCAAACCTTTTGAACACTGTGGGGA
>DAOM01000345.1 GCA_002501855.1 Candidatus Nitrosopolaris nunavutensis | reverse complement strand
ACTAGGTATGAAAAGAACTGTATACTACTTAATAATACTAGCAGCTGCCGGTTTGATATCTCTCTACTATTACTCTACACAAATAAATAAGCCCAAATATGCTCTCGAACTCGATCCAACTAAGGACACTACTGATATGGCAGGTATCCAATACCGTGTTAGGGTTAATAATGTTGGATTGAGTCAGCTTACAGGGATCACAGTTGTCCTAGCAAAGAATGATACTCAACATCTAAGCTTTCTAGATCCAGGTCAAACATACTTTTTTTCTCCCAAACCAGATACTAATATAACTATTGTAAAAATATCTACCAATGAGGGAATAGTGGTTCAGGGCGATTATCGTTCACCAACAAAAGTCCTTGGACTTCCTGGGAGTGGAAGATGAGTGAGATGGATTGCATTTTTAAGATCAGAAATAGTTATCTACCATCTTCTGATGTTAAACGATCTGCAAATCTACGCATTTCTTCGTATTAGCCTCATGCGCATACCATATTTGGGGCGCAATGTGACAAGTGGTTGGAGCACAATTGGATGACCTAATTCTAGTTTCATCTTCCATCTCCTAACGATAATAGCGATCGCTAGTATACTCTCAGTCAATGCAAATGGCTCCCCAATACAAGCCCTGGGACCACCGCCAAATGGAAAGTAGCTAAACCTGGGCAAATTTGTTCTTGTCTCACTATTCCAGCGTTCAGGATTAAATCTTCCAGGTTCAGGGAAAAAGCGTTTATCACGATGCATCAAATATTGACTCATTAGAATTGTCGAGCCAGCAGGTATGGTATACCCTCCAAGCTTACAATCTTGTATTGCTTGACGGCCTATGGCCCACGCTGGAGGATAAAGTCGCATAGACTCTGAAAGGACTTTTCCTATAAATTCTAACTTCGATATGTCCGCAGCTGTTGGAAGCCGATCGTTGCCAAGAATTGAATCAATCTCTTCATAAAGCTTCTCTTCTTCTCTATTGTTTTGAGAGAGAAGGTAAAAAGTCCATGTTAATGCATTGGCTACAGTCTCATGTCCAGCCAAAAAAATCGTGATAACATTGTCTCTTAGCAATTTTGAGTTAACGTAGTTCCCATTGTCAGAGGTAATGTTCTTGTTTGCAAGCATGATGGATATTAGATCGCCATGATGATTATGACGAGGCAAATCCTTTACGTGGGTAATGCGGGTGCTTTGGTGCTCATTGATTATACGATAAATTAGTGTATCTAGCTGCTTCTTAGCATAGTGAAAGCGTCTATTGCTTGGTAGAGGTAGCTTTTCAATAAGCTCACCTAACGGCATTCTAGCACGGTTGAAATATTCCACAAGAGTCGTGACGTGGTCACCAATCTCTTCAGCTTCTGATTCAATATCAAAACCAAATAAAGCCTTACAAACAATAGCCAGCGTTAGCTGCATAAATTCTTTATGTACATCCAATGTATCATCGTCTTTCCAACGATTAGATATACGCAAAATATATTCTGTCATAGTGGTTGCATAGGTTGTTAACCTGTCTTGATTAAAAGCAGGATGTATTAGCTGCCGCTGGTTACGATGGGTGGTCCCTTCACTCGTTAACAATCCCTCTCCCAACACTTTCTTTGTCAATTGTAATCCGCGACTTTTTATGAAGTTGGTATTGTAAGTTACTAATACGTCTCTAATGTAGTCTGGATGGTTAAGGAAATAGATGTGTTGGTTCCCAAATTTAAAATGAGAAATGTCTCCATATCTTGAGATATCAACCAGTACTCCAATAGGATCTCTTAGAAAATTAAGAAATTGGAACAACGGTAACTTCTGGGTGGGACCAGGTGGATAATCCATAGAAGTTGCGCGCTTCATGTCTGTATATGATACTTTTGCGTTACCAATTTATGAATAATAAAGTATTTAATCTTGATAAACGTATGCCTGAAGCTTTGCTATAATTTCGTAATTGCTATGAATATATTCGCTGGACCATGTGTTGCAGAGGTATCATTATATTGAGAAATCTTTCCATAAAGTACAATTCTAGCGAATGTTTTCATGTTCCAAATGTTTTCCACCTACATTGTCAAGTAAAGGTCAATTCCATCTGAGGAGCGAATGCTCTTCTTAGTTATGTAGAGATGTTATCATCTAATAATTGCTTGTAGTTAAATGCGAAGTCTATGCGTGCTTCGTCAATAACGTACACGCGACATATCGATATTGTTTATTAGAATTATCGGCCCAGAGTATTTTACATCCTTGTAAAACCGATTATGGAGTGGATATACTCTGTAGAGCCTTCCCGGCTATACTCATTATAAACCCGCTTCCACTTACGTTGACTGAGATGGATATCTCCAGTTTCGCCGGAAGTTTATTTAGGCTTAGGTTACGAATGGCTCCTTATAAGATTTGATCAACTTTGAGATTTCTGGTCTCATCAAGTGCCCTGCAGGAATTTCACCACAACTAACCATTTTTCTCATCTTTGTACCGCTTAACTCTTCTCTGAATTCTGATCCGTGCGGACAATTTCTTTCATTTGCGTAGCTCAAGCATTTATTGCAGTAGTAAAACGAAGGAAAGAATAGTGGTTCAATTTCGAGATCCGGATAATCACTGAAGATGTCATGCGCTGCAAAAGGATTATAATAGTCTCCAACTCCTGCATGATCCCTTCCAATGATAAAGTGAGAACATCCAAAATTCTTTCTCATAATGGCATGATGAATTGCTTCCTTAGGCCCAGCGTACCTCATCTCGGTATGAAGGGTTCCAAACATAGTCCTACTCTTGGGATAATAGTTTTCTATAAGTGTCTCATAAGTTCTTACAATCACCTCATCTTTGAAATCACCAGACTTTTTTTTGCCAATCAATGGATTTACAAACAATCCATCATAAATATTCATGGCAGTCTTTTGCAACATTTCATGAGCAACATGTGGAACGTTTCTTGTTTGAAAACCAACCACAGTTTTCCATCCTCTCTTCTGAATTTCTGATCTAGTTTCAAAGGGATTCAGTCTAAACTTTCTTAATGGTGACTGAGGGATTCTCATTAAGACTTGAATGTTGCCTCCGATAAGTCGATCTTTCAATCCTATCACTTTCATAACGCCTGGATGCCTTAGATCATTTGTTTGGTAGATAGCTCTTGCAACAGAGGTTTTATCATAAGAATAAATTTCTTCGACATCTATAACTCCAAAATGTTCATTACCAGTTCTTAACATAACTTCACCAGCATCCTTCATCTGCCTTGCTGTTTGGTCATCAACATCTAATATTATAGGGATAGTCCAAGCCAACCCATTCGTTAAGCGACCAGATTTTACGATGCCTTGGAAGTCATCTTGTCCAACAAACCCCTCCAAAGGGCTAAAAATACCATCCGCAATATTCTCAATGTCATTTCTAAGATCGTTATTGACGTCAATTGAAAACACTCCATCAATATTCTTCTTGGTAGAAGCAAATCTGCTTATTAGTTTACCTCCATGTGGGCGAGGTATACTACTAACATTAGTCAAAATATTCCCTATTTTTTGGATTGTTTATTATCGTCCCAATGTAGTCCACATTCTTTATCTGTACCAGTTTCCCACCACCATCTTCCAGACCTGGGATCCTCATTAGGAGGGACTGCTCTTGTACATGGCTCGCAGCCGATGCTCATATAACCAATATCGTGCAACTTATTGTAAGGAACGCTATTTTTATGAATATAATCCCAGACCATTTCATTAGTCCAATCTGCCACTGGATTGACTTTAACGATGTTGTTATGGGAAGAATCAATTTCTACCTTCTGAATGTGGGTTCTTGTAGTTGCTTGCTCTCTTCTTAAACCTGTAATCCAACCGTCGAGTTTACTTAACGCCCTGTTAAGAGAATGTACTTTTCTAATTTCACAGCAAAGTTTTCGATTTTCGACGCTTTCATACATTAGGTTCATGCCTTTTATTTGAACCATCTGTTCAACCTCTTTCTGCTCCGGAAAAAATACATCAATCTGAATAGCGTATTTCTTGCGAATTGTATCCATTAAATCATAAGTTTCCTGATTTAGCCGCCCCGTATCCAAGGTGAAAATTCTAGTTTTCTCTTTGTTAATTTTTATCATAATATCAATGAGAACAACATCTTCCGGACCGAAACTTGATGCTAGGCCGATTCTTAATCCGTAAGTATCCACCGCCCATCGTAAGACTTCTCGCGCAGATTGATTTTCCATCTGCAGTGCGATTTGCCTCAGCTGAGGAATAGTCGGCTTTGATTCCATAGCCTCTTTTCCTATCACAGATGATTGTAAGCATAGTAGGCTTATAATTATTTGTGTTTTAAATTGACTAAACCTAAATTCCTCTACGTCATGAGTGATTTTTTCGAAGAAAGAGTTGCCGAGTAACTCTACTATATTTTATTATCTCAGTCTGATTTTTGAAAATTTATTAAATTATACTGTGAAGTTTCGTTTATTAATAAGTGTACTTCTATATAATCGTATAATAAACAGGATTGTCTGAGTGATCTATGATGAGTGAAAACTTTTGGAGATTAGTGGAAGAATATCAACAACTTGGTTTTGATCCCTTACGCTGGATCCCAACCTGCTCGAATGAAGTAGATAGTTATATCCTACAAGATTCATTAAAAGAGGTCAAAAGAAGTAATATAAAGCTAACACCTAGCTGGTTTGATAGTTTTTATTATACAGAGGGAAAGATCCCTGAGCTTACTCGAAGAGTATACAATTTCGAAAATCCTGTGATTGAAAAGGAAGTTGAAATTAAACGAGCACTTTCAATCTTCCGCATTCATACTGTTCTAGGTTATGATCCAGCATTACTCTCAGGAGCAGTTCAAAAGTTCTTCAACACTTTTCATTCAAAGGTGTGCATAAGAAAAAACACCATGGCTTTGACAACCCGTCGTGAAGCCCAATTTGCACTTCTAGATTATATACAGTTACACAGAGGCGACAAAGTAGGATATACATCTGCTAATAACTCTGTGACACAAATAACTGACCCGACGCAGAGACCAGAATCTGAAATTCACAGCAACATTGCATTGACGGCCGGAATGGAAAATCTCAATCTCCTCGGATGCACATTAGGATTCAAATTGTTTCCTGTATATGATGCGCCTACCGAACAGATGCTTGACAAGATTAGAATAAATCTTGATTCATTTACTTCTCGTTATAATATAGCTATGGAAGACTACAGTTCCATTAAGATTGGCAATCTCTTTTTTGGTACAACTGCAATTGCAAACACTGTAAAAGAATTACCTACAAGATACGATCAAGTGGAGGAAGGCATGCAAATTATTCTTTCAAGTAAAATGGGAGCGATGCCAGCTTTAAGCCTATACATGTTAACACAAATGGATCATAATAATATAGTCAAATTTGAGGAAAACGGCATTTCGTTAGATGTTCTTTCTGCTGCAAAAGATGAAACCATAAAAAGTCTAAGTGAACCGCACTTTTCACTAGGAAAAGTAATATCAAAATATTGTCCTGATTTTGGTATGGCATATGACAAGAATACGAATATAACGGCTGTTCATCCTGTTACCACAGAAGGTTTCTTTGCCATAGGAAAACTTGCAGAACTGACGAACTCTCACATTGTAATTAACGAGCTTCCAATGAAGTATGAAGAAATCGGCAAGTTTGCAACAAAGGAATTGCTAATTGAAAATGCAACTGCCTCTTCCAACGGCTGTCATCTTATAGTTGCAACAAAGGACGTAGCAAGTTTGGTTGTAGATGATCTGCGAAAACACAACTTTGAACCAACAATAATCGGATTCTTCGCAAAGAAGGAAAGGCCTGCCGTGACGACTGAAAAAGATATTACCCAGTATATTGCCTCCAAATCAAAACTTGCCAGACTAAATTCCTTAACACAACCAGAGGCAAAGTAGTAAGATTAAAACTACCGTACGGATCTTTAACCATAGGAGCTTCTTACGAAGCTATCACTTGGCAAATATTCTCTAGCATCTCTCATATAGCCGTCAGCGTCTGCTTATAATACATGAATCCTATATCGATATGGGAGGTTTCACTTTAAGTGCACAGAATCGATCTAGGTCCGAGGTATATGCACTCAGCCGTTCAGATTTGACGCAGCAATAGATGGATCTAACGACAATACAACTACAAATAATGCTGTACTGGATGTATAGGACAGAGTACTCAAAGCGTTCTAGTCCGAAGCTGCTAAAATAACCGAAAACATTCTGTAATTAAGACCCTTTCTCACGAAGGTTTGTTAACAACAAAATAGATAACAGAGTAACCTGAGCGATGGCACTTTACTGTAGTCATTACTTAAACTAAAAACGGATGACTGCCAATGTTGTAACTTTCTGTCCATATGATATAACCAGAGCACGGACCCCATCTAAC
>DAOM01000086.1:4460-9024 GCA_002501855.1 Candidatus Nitrosopolaris nunavutensis | reverse complement strand
GTATAAGAGACAGCTCCATAATACATCAATCTTTGTTTTGTTCTCCGACAACGGACTTAATGTAATTACTCTACTACCTATCACAGGTCCTTCAGTGATATTTGTTACCATCGATTGTTTTGGATGTAACATGTAACGATCTCATGACTTTTAGAATTTTGTGGGCCAACTGTGGCCTTTGCTTCAATTATGTTGCCTGTCTTTTTGATAATCGTCATAGTTTTGACATGATTCCGATACTTGGTGTCATTGCCTACATCTGCAATAATGTTCCATAGCTGGTCAATTGATTCAGAGAGTTCACGGCTTCCGTGTATTTGCTCTAATGTAACAACTGTAGGTACTCAATTTATTGTAACGCTGACAATCAAAGACATCCCGATTATGATTGCTGCAGTCTATGTTGTTAGACATGAATGCACATTGTTTCTTAGAAAAGATAAGTCTGGTGCAAGAGAAACTACACAACGAAAGTACAATTTGTTATATTCTTCAGTTATATACTATAATTTGCCAAGGCAAGAAGGTAGGTGAAATTGATAAAATGGACAAAGCGTCTTTTCCAAGGTCAGAATTGTCCACACATTGGCATGGCAGAATGAACACATCGGTTGACGTTGTGATGGATATACAACCTTTGTAATTTGCAACCAATGGATTTGATAACATTCTTTAGCCAAAGATAACGCTTGTATCTTTGTTTTCTCGTCTACTTCTAGTGTCTCAGCGGTTCGTCAGGCTTTATTTGTATTAGGTTAACTCCAATATGACACATCCCGCATTCTTCAGGTAGTCTTTCGTCAACGTTTTTTTGATTCTCAATTTTGCTTGTAGTCGCAGATGCCTCAGATCTCTTCATGGATCCTAAGTCCACCTACAGTATCTTTGCTATTTCTCACTGGGTGTGTCCTTTGCTTCTTAACTCTTAAATTTTGTCTCTACCACAATGTAGATGTTCACTGTGCGAGCTCTACAAATCCTAGTATATATACGGTTCTAATACTACAATTAAGAATCTGGCAAGGCCATTCTGAAAAACCTCTTGGTGAACACGATAACGAAAAGCATGTAGTATAAGTAACTCCAAAAACCTTTAGAGTATGAATCATTGCGTCTGTTTTATGTATTATGTTAGATAGACAAGATATTAAATACATCAAACATAACAGAGCTAGATTAAAGATTGGTAAGAGAGAAGCACAGGAAAAGTAAAAGGAATTAAGGGGTTTCTAATAACGGACAATCTAAAAGATTCGCAAGAATCGATTGTTCTTACATTCTGGGAAACAAAAGGCGATATGATGCTTTTTACCAACCAAATAACAGGATCCTCACTGACTTTGTAGAAAGCGTGAAAATGTTATTTGAACAGATGCCACAAAGAAACGACTATGGAGTATCTAGTTTCAAGATATAGATTTTGGCTTGGATGTCTGGGGGCGTTTAATGGTAAAAAAACTAATTAGTCCATAATCATTTCTATCGAGGCTTTAGGGCGATTGGATAGGAGACATTGATGTTATTTTCTGATTTTGATGTGACCAAGAATTACCTTACCTAGTCAATTTAATTATGATATATACTAATATACATAAGTTGAAGGAGATGTGAATGATATGTGTAACTGCGATATAGACTCATATGATTGGTTTAGAAGATTTAATAGTAGGTGCTTTGGTGCTGAGTTCTTTAGAGATTTTGAAGAAGCGGAGAGAGAATTTGAAGATACATTCATGGAAATCGAAACAAAAGCATCGAAAGAACTAATGGGTGAATATGAACCATCAGAAGGTCTTAAAGTAAGAGAGCCATTTGTGTATGGTTATTCAGTGGCTATAGGATTTGATGGCACACCTCGGGTAACGGAATTTAGTAATGCTCCTAGCGGTATTGGTAGTAGTGGGAGCAGTAGAGGAAGAAAAGGAGGAGTCTCCAATTATGGCAGAACAGAAATAATGTCTGAAAGAGAGCCCTTAGCAGATATTAATGTCTATGATAAAGAAGTCAAAGTTGTAGTAGAAATGCCAGGTTTGAGCAAAGAACATATCAAGATACAGGCATACAATAATTCGGTAGAAGTATCTACTGATTATCCACAAAGAAAATATCAAGTTATTGATATACCTCCAGACGCAGATATTGAAACAGTTAAATCTACATACAAAAATGGTATACTCGAAATAGTATTTAAGAAAAAAAGGAAATTGAAACGTAATAATAAAGGAAGGAAATAAAGTAGAATAATAAAGCAGTATGTCTGACAGATTCGATTCCATCTTTATTTATTCTTCACGTAATTTGTAGTGATGTTCGCAGGATTAGGATTCGCGGTACTAGCTAGCTATATTCTGTAAATTTTGTAATATGAATCCTTGATCCAATTAAATAATCCAAATCAAATCAAGACTATGATTCTAAACTATATTATGAGTTAAAAAGTGCATACGCCCAGCATGGTAAACCTAAGAGTGGAGAAATAATTTTCATTTCAGTGGTGTTAAATCTTTCTTTGAAAATTTGTTCCTCTTGAGCTTCACGTTACATTTTTGCTCTGGGTAAATTCCAATTATACCTTATTGATACAAGACGGATTAGTATTACAATCAGTATAGAGGGAATTGTAGCAATGTTCACGTTAACCCCTATAAACAAAAGAACAAAGAAGGTCACTATTCCTACGAAACTCGCAGAAGCGTAAAGCTCTTTAACGAAAACAATTGGTACTTCATTTACAAAGACATCACGCAGTATCCCTCCGCCAACTGCCGTCAGCGTTCCTGCGAAAGCCATAACAAGAAAGTTCAACCCGAAGAGATTGTAAGCAATGGTAGCTCCAATGATACTGAAAACACCTAAGCCAACTGCGTCAAATTTCAAAAACAAATTCCAATGTCCCCTGAGAGTCGGATAAAGGAAGAAAATAACAATTCCACTAACTATTGTCACTATAAGATACCACGGGTTGATAATGACAGTAGGGGGGAATATTCCAAAGATTATATCCCGGATTACTCCTCCAGCAACTCCAGTAATTGTGGAGAGAACTATTACGCCTACGATGTCTGCCTTATGTTCAATTGCTTTAAAAGCTCCGGTTACTGCGAAAGCCATAGTCCCAAACAGATCCAACATTTGCATCAATAACGGTGACAAATGCAGCAATATGTCTGACAATAGATGGCTCAGATTACAACTAGCTCATATTAAACTGCATTCACATGTTTCGGGAAGAGATTTCAATTTTTCGATTTGACAATCGAGAAATGATCATTGCTAAAGTCATCTTTGTTGTGATTTATTCTTGCAAGAGAGCATTTCTTCCAGTCTATTATATCTGCAGTGCTTCGCAGCAACTCCTGAAAGTAGTGTGTTTATTTATCCCATAGTCTTATTCAACAATAATTTAGGTGTAGATTTAGGTTAAGATGAGAGGTTGGGAGTAGTTGCTAGAGTATTGTGTGGTTCATACTACCCTTCATATCCCATATCCCTCTCTTTCTGTCTAAGCCGTCTACATTCTTTTAGATTTATGCAATAACGAGGTGTAGAAAATTAAGTAATTGGTGATCAGAAGATGATTCAGTAACTTTTATTTCGTTTGTATATGAAGAAAACCAATTCCAATTGAATAGCTGACTGATCATGCAAATCCGGGTTTGGCTTTGTGACCGCCTAGAGAATGTTTATTGTGGTGTTTTAGTGTTCCTTGTGGTTGATTGTTGGAACCGACACTATTGGATGAATGAGGTGAAGAAGAAGAAGATGACGGTGTATTAATAAAGTGATTATTATAGATCATGTTACCAGCTACTCCACCAGCGGCACTAGAATCAATGCCCTTTTTAGAATTTATGATAGTGTTATCATAAATCTTATTACTAGTAGAATTTTTTAAATTAATTCCACCCCCGCTATTTGAAATTGTGTTATTGAATATCAGATTGTTATGTGATTCAGAAATTGAAATGGCTGTGGAGACTTCATCATGGACAATATTGTTTCTAGCAATAGAATTAACCATGTTTCTACTAAACATTATGCCAGCTCCAGTATTTTTATTACCATCATGATATATTTCGTTATTCTCAATAGTAATATTGTTACAATTTAATGAACATATTATGCCAAATTGTCCGTTGTCGTGAACTACATTCTTACGAATAATCATATCATGTGTAGCTGTATGTGGATCCAGACCATAAATTGTGTTATGATGTACCTGATTGTTTTCGATAACCATCCTTCCGACCCCACTAGAATAGAAGCCAAAATAGAGATGATGTATATTATTGCCTCGTAGAATGCTTCCATCACCCCCATAGTAGTTAAGACCGGCAGTACCTACACCAGAAAAACTGCCTTTTTCATATCCCAAATACGCTATTTCGGAATTTATAATATCAGTAGTTCCTGTTGCATCCTTTTCAACTGTAATAAATGGTCTAGGTGCACCAGATACAGTTGCTTCACTTTTGCCAACTCCTAGATCATGTCTCGTTCCATTAGTGATCGTATAGTTATTTGTGAGCGAATTCCATGACGTTATCTTTACTGAATCAATCTT
>DAOM01000086.1:0-4202 GCA_002501855.1 Candidatus Nitrosopolaris nunavutensis | reverse complement strand
TATCTTTACTGAATCAATCTTTAAAGTACCATGCACGTCTATGCTATTTGGAAGAGGAGAAGCACTACTACCAGTAGTTCCCCCTGAGGAGCTTATCTTTAGCCATTTAGTATCTGACGAATCAATATTGAGGGTAGCACCTTTAGCAATTACTAGCTTTGCATTCAAGAGCCATACGCCATCTGGAGATTGTTTGCTTAGGATATTGTTACCGTGGAGATGGTTGTAAATGTCGGTCAGAGTCGCAGAACCACAAGATACAGTAATTACTCTAGCAGTTGGATTATAAGTATAGCAAGAAGACGGAGAGGAGATTGCAGTAGTTCTAATCGAATATACGCGCTGTATGTAAGCCGCAGATAATTCTGTAGAAGCTACAATCATGATAATAAGTGTAATCAATATTAATGCTAGAAACGGCAATTTTACTCTGGCAGGATATTTAATTATTTTTCTTTCCACATCCAAAAAGAAAAGATGGGTATGGGTATAATATACTGTTATGAATTGTTGACTAAGAATCAGTCATAGCATATGTCTATATCATTACAAGACAAGATAAGATTGACATATAGACAACTGTACCAGAAGCAACAAAAAAGAGTGTTTGCATTCATTACAAGACCTCGTTGACGATATCGGAATGAAACGAAAAAGAAGAGATGACCTGATTGGGAAGTTCTGAAAAGTGTCCACTTTTGCTTTGCCCTCTTACCTCATGTCTTGTTACTATTATGTGGTCGGTATTCTTTCATTTTAGTATTGTCGATTAATTTCATGAGTTGGTTAATAGACTGCTCAAAATAAGGAATTATTTTTATTCCGGTCTTAAAACCGGGTGCTAATTCAAGAATCTGTGCCCAGCAAAAGAATCGTGCAACGAATAATTTTTTAGTTGCTTTATCATCCAATACCAATTTCCATGTCGAGATGCCCTATCTAAATCAGACAACAATTCGATTCTTGTAGTCTATGCAGATAGACCACTCTGTACATTGTCTATTTCGACTCGATCAATTGGAATGCCTAATCGAAATTTATCATTAATCTTAAAGAGGAGAGAATCAAGAGTTCCTATCATCTGACAAAGAAAAGAGTCTACTTCTATATCGGCAGATCTAAGGGCATGGACTGAGCCAAGGCTCCCGCATTTCAATTCAATATTTTCTAGTTTCTCCAACCGCCGTTCACATGCGGCTCTGAAATTTCGATAAGACGTCAGTAGACACACTCATCGTTACCCCAAAATCGTTCCAGTTTTGTGGCTTTCGTTTAACACCTTCAAGAATTTTATTTATATCTTGTTTTTCTAGTTTTGCTTTTTAGTTCTTTGTATTCTTAATCCTAATTAGTTCTTCCTCTTAGAGCTGATTTGGGTATATTGGCACTCGGATCTTCAAGGAAGCCATTTCATTGCTTCCATGAAATTTCAGTATGTCTTTTGTCCTATCCCCAGTTACCCTTTCGCACACTATACAGACCTCTTTTTTCTCCCAAGTATGGGATTTTTCTCTGTCTAGAGTTACTAACTACTTGTTTTCTTGCTGATGTTCTTCTAAAAATTGCCTTGTTATAACTACAATCTTTCTCGCAAACAAAGCAGGGGATTCATTCTCCATATTGTGTTAAATACGATTGAAAAATTGTTTTTATATTTTCGTTCATTAACTCCAAATTCTTCTTGATAGATTGTCTGATACATTCAAGTGACTTTAGGCTTTGTCGGCCTATAAGATTATCCTGCGGATCGTTATCACATTCAATATTGAACTTAATCTTTTCGTCTAAACCATATTTAGCATGACCTATTTCTGTTGCGTCATTTTCAATCTTCTGGAGTAACCATTTTAACTCTTGATTTGAAATACACTAGTTATTATTATCTAACAAAGCTTTCAAAATGTCATTCAATCCACCTGTTCGCATTAACTCATTTTTAATAATCTGTAATTTATATGCATTATATAAATTTCCTATCTAAACAGGGGCCCGGACATAGATTAAAATTGTTAATTAAAGTCGGATATCTACTCTTAGCTCATATATAGTGCATCAGGAAAAAAGTTACACAATAGACTATTAAAGTACCCTTTGATGGTGTTACAACAGGAATACAGAATTATGCCACGGCTTGACGTGAAAATGAGTCGTAGGAAATTCTTGAGTCTGACTCAGAAAATATTACTATTCAGATTCGACACGATATGGGTTTCTAAGGATCTATCGAATTAGGGAGACTTCGCGCCTTACTTCCCTCTAATAATAACACCACGTAGGTACCCGGCTTCGGTTTCTCAAAGATTATATATCTACTCAAGGCCTTTTATAGTATCCATTGTGCGGTCAATTTTCGATAGCTATCTTGATATATACTCTTATCACTATCTGCTTTACATTAGCCTTTCTACTCCCTATGTTTTTATCTACAAATAACATGCCACTTACGATACAAGATATAAGTGCCATTAACCAAATCAAACACAAATCAGCTTCTTCATCTCATAACCCTCAGACTACCACGAAAGGCGGCAATCCAACTCCCTCTCCTGCTCAGTCAGACATGCTTGGTTGCATCACCTATGATTCATCTACCAGGAGTATAATGATAAGTTGTAGTTCAGCTAGCCTTACAGACATCAATAACAAACTCCATGACAGCAACGTGCTGGCCAAACAAGCTATAGATAGTGCATCGTGGTTGTTGAATGCAAATCTTATAATTGACAAAGGTTCTAAATTCCATATTAATTCTACAGATACCAAGTGGCTAAAGATAATTTCATCTTCTTCCGCTGGGATGGGTTCCCACAATAATCGAAGGGGAGCCACCTCTGGTAGTAGCAATGTAAATTCCATACATGTATTTGGTAGCTTGAATATTGATTCGGTAAAAATCACATCGTGGAATCCATTGACTAATACCTATGTCACATTAACGACATCTAATGCAACAATCCCTAGGCCATATCTCAGAATAGAACCTGGAGCTACTGGTACTACAAACATTGTGAATTCTGAGATTGCTTATCTTGGATTCGACACTTCCTTTGCTGGTCTTGGTGCTGGGGGTCTTAACTACTATGCAGGTGACGGTAGCATACTAAGAGGCAATAATATTCACAATTTGTGGTATGGTCCATATCTTAGTGGGGTAGGCAATATGATAATAGAAAAGAATCAAAGTCACCACAATCTCAATTACGGATTCGATCCACACACAGGAAGCCATGATATAATTATCCGAAATAATCTGGCACACGATAATGGTCAAGAAGGAATAATATGTTCAGTAAATTGCTCCAATATTTTGTTTGACAACAATAGAACATATCATAATGAGAAGTCTGGCATAATGCTTAGTAGAAATACGTATAACTCTATTGTCAGAAATAACTTCATCTACAATGAAATTAATGGGATACATATTTCTCAGTCTCATAACAATCAAGTCTATAACAACACCATTTCAAATAGTGTAAATGGAATTGATGCTACACCTGGTTCTTCTAATAACAATGTTCATAATAACGTGATTATGAACTCTAAAATTGCTATGCTTACAGACAAAAGCTCACCAGGGAATACTTTTTCTTCCAATAAGATAAAATAATAGATACACTTCGCCGAGAAGTGTCAGCGACTGCACCTCGCAGTCTGGGTTACCTTATAGTTTTATACGGGTTAGCTTCTTCAGTGTCTTCCTTTTGGAAATATGCTCAAGGATAATAATGACCTACCCATTGACAACTAATGAACTTTCTTTTATTTTAGCCTTGAATATCGCATATTCACATCTCTAACCACTCCCGAGGATAAAAGCAGCAAGAAACAAGCTAAAAAAAGAATTAAGAAAGTAAGACAAAAGCAAAATTAAGAGAAAATAATTTAAGAGATTCCTTTTTTGATCAGATTAGCGAAGTTTAGCCGAATTATGATCTAATACATTTGTAGTTCAACATTTTCAACCATTCTCTAGATAATAGAGAGTCAGTGTGAGGCATAACCTGTAATCTAGCAGTAAATCTCTAGTTGCAAAGGATATATTTAGGAATTTGGAGGTAGACAAAATGTCTGGCATGTTTTGGATATTATTGAGATCAATAGGATTTCATAGCACTGGTCAACTATGCGTAGCACTAGGTCAAAACATTCCTAATCTGAACTTTTATAGCCACTTAGTTAGTTGTAGTACTTACATAGAT
>DAOM01000330.1 GCA_002501855.1 Candidatus Nitrosopolaris nunavutensis | reverse complement strand
TCCTATTTTTTCCTGCGGTATGCCATACCTTAGCAATCTTTTGAGATTAATATACCGTACTTATACAACAACAACCAACAAAAGAATATCGAGTGGAGAATCATGAGAAGACGAAATTGGGTGTTCTGCATTATTAGGAGTAATATCGGCTGCTCTTCTTGCACATTCAAAAGCTATTTCCGTCTTACCAGTACCACTACTATATATGATCGAGCCTCGCATGCCAGCAGAAATCCATGCATCAACAGCCTCAAGCTGATGCCCCTTGAGATGAAATGGAAATTTTAGATAAGATATCGCTGCTGACATTATTAGCAAATTGGCTAGTACATAACCAGCATAAATAAGATAGAGCACTTAATGTGAAGGGGGAGGGACTAAACAAGCTAATAATTGTTGAAATACGAAAACCACGATGTAATGACATAAATTTTGTTATCTTATATTTAATAATATAACGCATAAAGACAAATCATGCAGATTATTTAACTTTTTATAAGATTAAGGAGAATAAGTCGTGCCAAAGACAGCTACTAACAGTTAATCTGTTTGCTTGATACAAGTAGTATTACGTTATTTTCCAAATCGCATTTGATAATTAGCATTAATTTTGATTTCTTGGCTTATTTTATTCATTACGCATAAAATTTCTTTATTATAAAGAGGATGATGCAGAGTATAACTGGAAAGACAAATTAATACATATAGGGAGAAAACATGAATTAATTTATTTTGCTTATTTAATGCGGATTAGTATTAAAATCAACTAAAGACATCGATCCTTCTGTCCCCCTCCCTCCCTTTAAAGTGTTTGATCGTTTATTAGCTGAGTATGTCAAGATCTTATTACAATGTCAACAATAAATCAAGCGGAAGCATCAAAACCGCTGCAACAAAAAAAGATGCAAGAATGTAATCGATGCAGGGCAGCTGGATTTCCAAATCAAATGATCGGATTTGAAAAGACAGGGGAGGATCCTACGACAGGAAAAATGACTTGGAGACTGATAGATGAGAACGGCACAGAACATAAACATAGATTCGTTCAGGATTCATTCCCGGAGAATTCTGCTAGTACAAGGCGAAGACGAATAGTAGACATAGCGGCAGTTACAGATACGGCAGAGGTAAGGAAATTACTCGCATTGGGTTGGGAATATAAAACATCGTATCCTGCGACAATAGCCAATATACCGCATTACATACTCGTGAATAGGCAGTGAACAACTTTCAGTAGGGAACTAGAAATTCCTATATATTTTTCCAATTCAACAAATATAAAAAATCTCTGAACTCACAAGATAAAATGCATCTCATAACGTCGATCGATGATGAACACTAACTTCTTACGAATCAAAAGTTAGTTGAACTCGCAAGGAATTAATGAAGTAAATGCCAAATAAAAGGAAGCGGCTACCAGTAGTAGATCTGACATTTTTGAAATTTAGCTTAGCCTACTTGTAAAGATACATAGCTTCTCCTCCTCCTCCCTCCCCCACTAGTATTTCACTCTATATTAGAAACTACGATTTAGTATTGCCAACCAGCATGTCCAAAAGCAGAAGCAGAAGTAAATTACTGACAGAAGTACAAAAGGAGCTTAGTAAGCCATCCGAGTCTATCAAACAAACAAAGGAGGAGAAGAGTAACAATAATCTAGAAGTTGAGCACGAAATCGAATGTTCTCGCTGCCATGACATAATGACATTACTCTCTGACTTTGATAGCCTTTGCTATCGTTGTGAAGAATGCGATTTTCTCCTTCATTTGAATTAGTAAAGAAGATGATTATTGCAGTATCCGTAAATAACTGTCAAATTTATCTTAAAAACATCTCGATTAATCTCATCTCCATCTTTCCCACTCCCTCCCTGCCTTCTAGGTACTTTTCAGTATTAATACAACCAAGAAGAACCAAGTAATGACTTGATGGATAATAATACCAAAGAATCCTCTCCTGTGGCTAAAGAGGATAAGACAATACTCGAAACTTCATCAGATATCATAAACCTAGAAATTCAAGATATCGAAGGCGTTGGTCCTACAACGGCAAAGAAGCTCAAAGAAGAGGATAAGACAATACTCGAAACTTCATCAGATATCATAAACCTAGAAATTCAAGATATCGAAGGCGTTGGTCCTACAACAGCAAAGAAGCTCAAAGAAGCAGGTATTGTTTCAGTAATGGATCTCGCAGTAACAATTGCCGACGAGTTAGCTGTGGACATTAATGCTTCAAAGGAAAGTGCTGCGACATTTATAATGGCTGCCCAGAAACTTCTTAGAGATTCTCAAATTATAGAAAAAGAATTTCTTACTGCAGACCTTGTCCTTGAAAAAAGGAGATCAATGCTTCGATGTTCTACTGGATCTCGGGCTCTCGATGAACTTTTGCTTGGTGGAATAGAAACACAGGCAGTAACTGAATTGTATGGAGAATTTGGGTCTGGGAAATCACAGATATGTCATACTTTGTGTGCTACTGCTAGACAACCTACTGAATCAGGTGGAATGGATAGTGGTGTAATATACATAGATACGGAAGGAACTTTTAGACCTGAAAGAGTGGAGCAGATAGCTAGAGCCAGAGGACTTGATCACAGACATGTATTAAAAAGCGTTGCAGTATGCAAGGTATACAATAGCTCGCATCTCGAACTAATAGTCAAAGACCTAGGTAGATACGTCAATGAGTTTAAAGCCAAATTGGTAATAATTGACGGCATTATTTCTCTACACAGAGCAGAATTTTTGGGAAGAGG
>DAOM01000032.1 GCA_002501855.1 Candidatus Nitrosopolaris nunavutensis | reverse complement strand
GTACCTAGTTCAAATCTTGTTGCAGTATTGGACATATTAACATTCATATTGTTATCAAAATTTTCTCTTCTTTTTTGACCGAATTGACTAAAAAACGGTGGCTTAAGGTTTTCCACGTCTCTTAAATACTTCCTTTTCATGTAAATAGCACCAATTCCAAAAGACGATAGCATCCATTTATGCCCATTCGCGGCCATAAAATCAATTCCAAAATCCTTAACATTAAAATATAATGCTCCAAGTGATTGTGTGGGATTCACTACAAAATAAAGACCTTTTTCTTTTGTTAACTTGCCGAGCTCTTTTAGATCTTGTCTGAAGCCAGTAGAATACTGCACATGACTGGTGACCAATGTTTTTGTTTTACTATTGTGGTCGACCATCTTCGCAATATCTTCTATTATTATTTTATTATCATCCCTTGCCTTTACGAATTTAATATTATCCTTATCTTTATTGAGCCAAGGTAGATTAGAGGATGGAAATTCTAATTCGTTTGATATTACAATGCCTTTATCTGACAGCATATGAGCAATTATATTCATACCTTCGCTAGTTGAATGAGTAAATGCTATCTCTTCTCTACTATCAGCTCCGATAAATTTCGCATACAGATCCCTTGTCTGTTCCATTTTGGTCTCCCATTCATCCCATAATGTTTGTCCGTGGTTTAGTACGTCTTGGTAAAATTTCGAAACTTCGTTGTATACTGGCATAGGTATAGGAGCAATGGCTGCATTAGCAAGATATGCGTATTTCTTTGTAACTGGAAAGTCGTCTCTAAGTTTAACCCAATCCAACATCTATGCTACAGCTGTAGCATCATTGAGTTTAGATTATAAATATTCTGTAGTTCTTTTGAAGGCGTAACTGCTCAAAATTGCGGCAATGTCATTATCATAGCAGCCTAGCGATAGCATTTATAAGTCAATCACCGATTATTCAAGCGCATGAAAAATGATAAATTAAGATGGGGCGGCAATAACAATAGTGATTTGGAGTTTTGTACATGTATATTCAAATAAAAGTAGTCAGTTAGCTAAAATTCTATTCTTTTATAAAATATCTTCTTTACTATTTCTGCCGTAACAACATAAATCAAAAGAATTATCCCTATCGCATAGAAATACAACATAGAGAGACTTGTAAAACCAAATAGCCCTGCAAGTGGTGTGGAAAGCAAAATGGCGACAAGACCAATGATAAGTATAGTGGCCAATAAAAGGTGCTTCCCCGGCTTACTTTTAAACAGAGGTTTCCTACTTCTGATAACAAGTACAATAATGGAAGCAGCAATTGGTCCAGACTCAATATACCATGCTGTCCTAAATTGACCCGTAGAAGAATGTAATATGAACAAAAGTACGCCAAAAGTAATATAATCAAATATCGTACTTAATAAACCAAATACTATCATAAATTTCCTAATAAATTTTATATTCCATCGCCTGGGCTTCTCTACTAATTCTGCATCTACATTATCTGTGGCTATTGCCATCTCTGGCATATCTGTCATCAAATTCATAAGCAAAATCTGCTTTGGTAGCAATGGAAGAAATGGTAAGAACAGTGACGCCCCAGCCATACTAAACATAGTTCCGAAATTCGAACTAGTGGCCATAAAGACATACTTCATTGTATTGGCAAATGTCCTCCTACCTTCTTCTACACCTTTTGCTAATACTCCTAAATCCTTTTCAAGTAACACAAAATCAGCAGCTTCTTTAACAACATCTGCAGCTGTATCGACGGAAATACTTGCATCTGCAGCATGAAGTGCTGAGGCATCATTAATTCCATCTCCCAGATAACCAACAACATTTTTTCTTGAGTGTCTTAAAGCTAAAATGATTTGTTCCTTTTGATTTGGTTCTATCTCTGCAAAAATATCGATCTCATCAGCTTGTCTCATTAGTGCCTCGTTGCTCATGTGATGTAGATCAGGTCCTGTGAGAACACGAGGATTTAATAGTCCTATCTCCTGTCCTACGTATGCCGCAACATGTCTGTTATCACCACTAATTATTTTAAGAGAGACACCAAGTCTTTTTAAATTAGATATCGATTCTATGACATCAGGTTTAGCTGGATCAAAAAAGATGAGAAAGCCTAGGAAAGTCATATCGATTTCGTCTGCTTTGGTGATCAAAGAACGCAGAGTGGTAATCTTATTATTATTAGTGTCATCATCATACTTAATCTTACGATAGCAAACACCTAAAATACGGAAACCTTTGTCACCCAGTTCTTCAAATTTATCTTGGATTTTTTGTTTGACTGTAGATAATTCAACAATATTTCCATCAGCCAATTCAGCATATGAACATACCTCGAGGACGTTATGTAGAGCGCCTTTAGTGACCATAAAAGGTTGTGTTCCCGTCGTTGTTTTTCTTGTTAATAATGTCTTGGATTTATCTGAGAATGATGAAGATGAGGTGATCAAAATGCTTAATCGTTTACGAATAAAATCATATGGAATTTCATCCAATTTAGTATATCCAGATATATCAAATTGCTGAGAACAAAAGTCCTTGATGGCTGTATCAATGGGATTTGAGAAACCAGTTTCATAGACGGCATTAAGATAAGCATGAAGAAGAACTTTATTGTTAGTATTGCCTTCCACATCAACTGCAGATTGAAGCTTTACTTCACCAATTGTTAATGTTCCTGTTTTGTCTGAGCAAAGAACGTTCATGCTTCCAAGATTTTCTATAGATGCAAGGCGTTTTACAATTACTTTTTCATTGGCCATCCTTTTTGCACCGTGGGCTAGGTTAACACTAATAATTGCAGGTAAAAGTTGCGGTGTCAGGCCAATAGCTAATGCTAATGAGAACAAAAATGATTCTATTATGGGTCGACCAAGATAGACGTTGATTACAAGAATAGAAATGACTAACATCAGTGTTACTTCCATAAGAAAATATCCAAAACTTCTTACACCCCTTTCAAATTCTGTCTCCGGTGCCTTACGCCTTAATCTGTCAGATATTTTGCCGAACTCAGTATTAGTTCCAGTTTTAATGACCAATACTTTTGCTGTACCACTCACTACAAAGG
>DAOM01000008.1:2846-3415 GCA_002501855.1 Candidatus Nitrosopolaris nunavutensis | reverse complement strand
CACATAATGTGGACGAACAGTCCACAAACCTCTGTCGGGGAGAGAAGACCCTGTGGAGCTTTACTGCAGCCTGTTGTTGCGTTATGGTTGCGTATGCAGAGTGTAGCTGGGAGTCAGCGAAGTTAATCCTCCGGGGTTAATGGAGACGACGTTGTAACACCAGCCATTCGTTACCGTTTCGCTAACCCGTTCTAACGGGGACAACGGCAGGTGGGCAGTTCGGCTGGGGCGGCACCCCCTTGAAAAAGTATCGAGGGGGCCCAATGATTGGCTCAGGCGGGACAGAAATCCGCCGGTGAGGGCAAAGCCATAAGCCAGTCTGACTGGATTCCCAATGATACGGAATTCAGAGGCGAAAGCCGGGCTTAGCGATCCATCATGACCTCACTATTGGGGGCTGATGGTGACAAAAAAGTTACCCTAGGGATAACAGGCTCGTCGCGGGCGAGAGCTCCTATCGACCCCGCGGTTTGGTACCTCGATGTCGGCTCTTCCCATCCTGGTTCTGCAGCAGGAGCCAAGGGTGGGGCTGCTCGCCCATTAAAGGGGAACGTGAGCTGGGTTTAGAC
>DAOM01000008.1:0-2503 GCA_002501855.1 Candidatus Nitrosopolaris nunavutensis | reverse complement strand
GGGAACGTGAGCTGGGTTTAGACCGTCGTGAGACAGGTCGGTCTCTGCCTGACAGGGGCGCGGTTGTTTGAGGGGAAGTTGCCCCTAGTACGAGAGGAACAGGGCAACGCAGCCTCTGGTTTATCAGCTGTCCGACAGGGCACGCTGAGCAGCTAAGCTGTCTAGGATAACTCCTGAAAGCATCTAAGGAGGAAGCCTTTCCCGAGAAAAGACAACCTTCCGAAAGGAGAAGGGTGGCCATAGAAGATGGCGTTGATGGGATGGGGGTGTACGCATCAAGCTTCGGCGAGGTGTTCAGCCCGCCATTTCCAATAACCCAACGCACCTGCAATAAACTAGACGTAGTGGTCAGCCAAAAAGGCATGCATTGAAATACGTAGAGAACATTGCTAAGCAAGAATGCGGATTAATCTATATTTGACGGTCTAAACTCACGCTTTTTAGTGTAATAACTATTAAGAGATTACCTGTTCAATCGGTTGCGCGGAAGAAATTCTTCAGTTTTTAGAGTTGCTGGAAGGACCGGATGCACTTGCAAAAGTAAGTGTAATCATGCTAATAACATTAAAACTGGATCGAAATTATTAATGAACAGCCTGAGATAAAACTAATGCCCTGAATGAAGCACAAATTGCACTTCATCCAGGACTGTTCCCCATCGGTTTGGTCGATGTAATCATCATGTATCTGCAATGTAATTTAAATCATGCTGTTTTTGCGGAAGAAGTAAAGTTTATTGTCTTTATTCCGTGAAGAAGAAGATATTTTAAAGAGGAACAAGTATATCACTTGACAAATATTGAGCGGTGATAATAAACAATTCCTCTCGCAACAATTACTCTGGATTGGTATTTCGCTTGGTATAAGTCTGGTCATCTCATTTCTTATACCTTTTCCTTATTCTTTACCTATAATTATCGCGGTCTTCATCCTGCTCAGTTTCTATGTACGGAAAAGAACTTTGAGAAGAATGGGAATGTCTGGTGCTTCAATGTTTGGCTATAATTCGTTAAGCTATTATTGTATGAGTTGTGGAACAAAGCACAATCAAGCTGCGTGCCCTAAATGTGGGTCAAAAATGAAAAGAGTTGGATCTTAGGGATCGACATCCTGATATACTGCATACGCGTACGAGGGCATCTTAATTCGTAATTGGATCTTTTTTATTAGCTTGTGCCTCTCCCGCATCGGAGCAGGCAGGCGGCGTGGTGAATTTGAACTGGTGTTCAGTCCGATTAATTTATCTGCAAATGTTTTTAATGTCATTATTTGCGTGGCGATTCCTGTTTCGCAGGTCGCCATTTGATACTATAGGGCACCGTTACACTAGAAATACGTAGATAGTCGAAGCGCTGTGATACCTTCTATTTTCTAGGGGCAATCGTCTTTGGGGAGATACTCCTACTCTTTCTTATCAACCTAGTTAAATCTTGGAAGCCAGTCTCTACTGGATGCGGTAAATAACAAGAAGCGCATTTTATTAGAGACCGTCGATCCTACAAATGTTTAGGAAGTTAGATATAGTAGACGTATTCTAGGATAAAACTACATTGAATAGAATGAAGAAAGCTTCAAACAAAACCACTATTAGATAATTACTTAGCTCTTAAATGCAAGGACGTTGCTGATGAGGTTTACTGAATACACCCAGAAGACCTCCACATGTTGTGGGTATGTTATCAGTGTAAAAGCAGATTCGTATTTCATTCGGATGCTGATGACCATAAACTAAGAAGCGGCCATTTGCTAATCATAAAATATGATATACTCTCAGGCAAGATATTAGCTTAGAGGAGTTGAGGACTTGTCCGCGTGTTTGCTGATGGATCTGTCATTTGTCAGATCTCAACGCCTATAATGACTGAATTTCAGCTTTTAGAAATTGATGTAGGCTAATGGGGATTTGCGATACGAAGATATACACAGGTATATATACAGCCCCTTTATAAAGGCCATCTAGTATGCCTCAAACAAAACCCATTGTTAGTATAGAAAATGTGGTTGCGTCGGCAACCGTTAACCAAACGGTAAACTTAAACCTAATTACACAAATATTCCCAGATGTCGAATACCATCCTGACCAATTCCCTGGACTTGTTTTCAGGTTAAAATCGCCTAAGACTGCCACTCTGATTTTTAGCTCGGGTAAGATGGTCTGCACTGGCGCAAAGTCTGAAGAACAAGCCATCAAGGCTGTAAGGAACGTCGTTCAAAAGTTAAAGAAAGGTGGTATCCCCGTAGAACACGAGCCCCAAATTGAAATCCAAAACATTGTTGCCTCTGCCAGTCTAGGTGGCAAGATTCATCTAGAGTTAGCAGCCAGGGTTCTCCCGAGAAGCATGTATGAGCCCGAGCAATTTCCAGGATTGATACACAGGATGTTAGATCCAAAAACGGTGATTTTGCTATTTGCTAGCGGCAAACTAGTCTGTACTGGAGCCAAGAAGGAAAGTGAGGTATATAGAGCCTCACTTTCCTTCTTGGCTCCAGTACAGACTAGTTT
>DAOM01000371.1 GCA_002501855.1 Candidatus Nitrosopolaris nunavutensis | reverse complement strand
TACCATCTTAAATGCAAGTGGTACTGTTGTCTTTAGGATTGAGACCTTTCTATTGATATAATCCACATTTCATTATTTTTCACTTTCTTTCCTTTGGTATTTTTGGATTTTTTTGTTTGGTCATTTAATGATAGGTAAAAATGCTATAAAGTAATTTCCTTTAATAGTTAATTCTAGATTCGAACACAAACCAATTAACAGAGCACGTTAGTGCAGAAAGTCTCACGTCTCCTCTGTTGACTATTCTCCCCTCCACGTATCATAATTATTATTTCCCGAAGGCCTCAAGTATTTTGCTCGTTTCTTACGTTCTATTCCTACGAATAATTTAGTGAGAAATACTCCTGCGATAAAACCACCAATATGTGCAGTAAATGCTATTGGAATTGAAGCAATAGAACCAAACACAGCAAACACAATTTGTAGCATAAGCCAGTAGTATGCTCTAGTATTTCCAGCAGCTGCAGCGATACCTAAAACTCCCGAAATTGCTCCTGATGCACCTATAAGTATTACATGTCCGCTACCCAATATGGAAGATGCAATCACACTATGGAATAACGCTCCTGCAATACCAGCCAGGATGTAAATCAGAACGTACCTGGGAATTCCCACTGATCTTTCTGCATATCCACCAAGATATGCCAGTGCTAATACATTGAAGGCCAGATGGGCTATACCACTGTGAATAAACATTGAGGAAAATAATCGTGTTAGGACGTCAGATAATAGATTATTATTATTAATATGAAATAGATTATTCGGAATAAAGCCATAATCACGTATGATTTGTAACTGAGACCCTGATAGTAAGCCCAGTCCAAGAATTACGATATTTATCGCAATCAGAGATGTTGTTGCTAAAGGTATCTTTCTTGCTAGGTTTACGTACATGTATTGTTATCTTGATCATGTACTTACACTAATAATAATAACGATGTGATGCTAATCTCAGTGCGAAATACCAGCAACTAGAAGTTATGTGCTAAGAATGAAACATCATCCGTTGGTTTAGTACGTTAAGAAGTTGCCTTTGAGGACAAATTCGCTAGCAAATCAGAGGGACTTGATTGGACATAAATTCAGCCATAGAATAGAAGACCAAAACCACGTGCGAATACAAGCTGCTAACTTTCATCTGGTATGTTTGCAACTTCACTAGTATATATTACATCCCAAGTATGTGTAGCTGATGAACAAAACGGAATGATAGAAGGTTGGGAAATGGATTGGCTTAGGTTTACTGATACGAGTCATCAGCTATTCAGATATTGATTCGGGTGCGACGACTATCTTTGAGAAGGGCTACAACGCAGTGAGTCAAAGCAAAGACATGTTAAACTCAAATACTATAAGACCACATCCGATCCGAGATGAAGGTGGAGAAATCAGATTCATGGCAAAACTCGTTAGACCTAAATCCTGAGTCTAGAACACGTAATAATGATGTTGATCATGGTAAAGATAAGCCCGATACCGCAGCAGCCCCCCCGAAGTGACGATATGCGGATCAGGCAGGTCCGCTGGAGTATAGCTTTGCAGGCTATGCCCCTATCGAGCCCCTCTTATTTTGGGTCTAAAAACCAAATGAGGATATAATATATGCATCACCAGTTCGATAATCAATATAGTCTTGACGCTCTAACCCCAATTTTATTAATCTTTCACGTATTCGTAAATCAAGACCTTGATATGTGGTATCACCAATCATAATATGATCTGGTCTTGCTAACGACGTGATTTTGGCAGTTACATTCATAGGATATCCAAGGATGTCAATATGGGATCTCGTTCCAGTAGAACCATACTCAATAATTGCATTTTCTCCTGAATCAATTCCAATCTTTATATGTAAATCTGGAAAATTAAATTCTTTGAGAACATCGTTTATCCCCTGTTCTACCACAACTAACATATTCATAGCACATGAAACTGCATCTTGCTGGACACTTTAAAATCAGCAGCAACATCGACCGGAAAGTAAGCTATAACAGCATCTCCGACATACTTCAAAATATAGCCATGGTTATTTGCAACAACAACAGTCATTTCCTGTGCAGTTTTCAAGTGTAAGCATCATACTCATACGAGTAGATTTGACTAGATCGGCATATAGAATCACTAGGCGCACTCTAGACCCTAGGTGAGAGCGAAGGAATTCATCTGAACTTTCTAGATATGAATGAAATTGTTTGCTTTCTTGTTTTAATGCTTTAGTGACTCTGGCTCTACTTTCTGCAATAACCTTTAAAACTTGTACATCCGTCATTAATGTCTTGCATGAATTCTCTTATATCTGTAGGTGTATCGGAAATTTCAATGCGGTCGATTCGCCTACTTTCGTCCATTAGCAAGCTCGCTCTTTCGTTGTTAAAGCCCTACCTATGTCAGATTTTGAAATTACTCCGATGGGTTGTTCCACCTTATCTGGTGATTCAATAACAGGTAGTCCACTTATTCCTTGTTTTATCATTATTATTGCAGCATCTGTCAAATCGGCCTCTTTTCTATCGTTATAGCATTTCGAGTCATTATATCTTCTATTCGAACATAGGATGGCTTTGATTTAGCACTGAACAGTAAATCCATATTATCATAAACTTATCTTATTGTCTTTGATTTAAACGCTGGAACTGTTCTTGATATGTCCGTTTCCGATATTATGCCTGCTAACTTATTTTGATTATCTGGGTCGACAACAATAAGCTGAGAAACTTGTTTTTCTGACATAAGTGCTGCTGTAGATACTTTTTCTATTATTGGAATAGTAAAAAAATGTGACATTTAATCCTTTACAAATGCAAAATGGCTTTTTGAATTGTTATTGTCGTCGTCCAACAAATATCATTTCTGTCAAAGGATTTCGATCACTTGGATATTCTCTTTGCGGCACTGAGATAGATTCTCCTTTGTTCTCCCTACATCAATCTTATGCGGAATCTCAAGGTCTTTCCGTAAAGAGCAATTTGATTATTTTGATTTACATTTCACAAGCCTTCGGCATACGGAAAAACAAGTGTAATAATACTGAACGATAAAGAAGAGCACAGAAGCCGCATCCCACCCATCCAAAAGAGAATCACACCGTACGCTCTTTGTTAGATAATGACATGCAAAGTATTATGTCTGTTACAAAGATAAATGATAATACATGTTTACACTTATGGTGAATGCAGACAAAATCATCTGCAATTCTCTTAAGGTCATGCCAAAGTCTAATTCCCATGATAACAGGCAGTCTGGGCCTTGTCTTGTTTCTGTTGTGGTGGCGGCGGCAGTGATCTGGATATTCGTTGGTACACGTAATTAGTTGGCACTAGACCTTTGGGATTTATGGGCAAATGTTTTTTTCTTCTCTTCATTCTTCTTTATATCATATAATACAAAAGCTTCTGCGGGAAGGTACGTAAAATGATTCAAGCTTGTTTTTTCGTTACATCTGCTGACGTTGATACAGAAGGCTAATCATACACAAATCTTGGAGTTAAGGCAAAGATCTATCACAACAATATGGAACAACACCTAAGATGGCAAGATAGATCGACGCTAAATACATAAGCTTAACAGACTTTATGAGAAATCAGCATCAAGTTGTATTAGACTATATATCGAATGCCTGTTATAATAATTATTTAGAGAAGATGTTAATACAAAATAACAACAAAATAATCGCAGATTATCATACTACGATATTGCAACTTGTCGAAAATTGCAAAAATGAACCAAATATGAATAAGAAGATTGAGCTGCTGTATCAAATAAATTCAATTCTCCTAAAACCAGACCAATTACAGATACAATCTGTACCATCATTACTTACAAATTATTACATTAATACAGTATTACACAAGATTGAAGCTGCTGTGCTCAGCGTGAACTAATTTGTTACCTCCACGTGTTCATTATTTTTTGAGCTAACATTAGAAGGTGGGAACTATTAACCTGCTATTCCCTCTGCGATGAGGTTTTTCGATCAACTTCATAATATTGCTATTGATCATAGTCATAATCATATTCAAAGCATTTATTGTTGAATTTTTAAATAAGATTGCCTATGGAATCAAAATATCATCATCAACAGTTCACATGGTCTAAATGTGGTGGTTGTGAACTAGTGCCTGAATCTACAAGCTTCCATTGATTTGCTGCTAACACAGCATTAATATCACATTTAGATATCGCTCCTGTTTGATAGTTAACAGCTGGAGCCATTATATCTCCAACAAAATTAGCATGTCCTAGTCCGAGAGCATGTCCTAATTCATGCAAAGCTACCTGTTTAAGCTGAGTTGTATCAAGAGGAGAACCAAACCCTGTTGTGGCTAGGGTTATCTGGGCATTATCTATAAGGCCACTACTGGCACTTATTATTGTCTCTCCTAATATTTCACTATATGAATGTCCACTACTACGGATAGAACCTATGCCACTACCATGTTTAGCAGTACTGCCACCACCACCATTCTGAAAATTCACTACTATGTCTGCATTGCTTTTGGCTGGATCTTGAGTAAATTGTAGTCCATTGACATTTGAAGTCCATTCATTCATAGCTTCTAGCACTGCTTGACGAGAGGATGTATCACCACCAATTATGTTGTAGGTTAACTGTCCACCTGCAAATTTATTATCCCAACCACAGCAGACAGCTACTGAAGGCGATGTTGAGAAAAAATTGTTGTTATTGCTATGTTTAAAATGAGTATGATGTCCAGAGGACGCCTCCACTTGTTGAAGTGTAATAATAGTGTATGAGCTCAAAGAAGATAGGATTAAAGCTACTATGAGTAGACTTGGGATTATTGCAAGTTTGTATAACAGCAGCATCATATAATATTCATAGGCTAATCCATTTTATATATTTTCTCTAGTCTCTTAGTTGAAAGGGATTCAAATAATTCCAAGTCATATTAAGAGAAAGGATTGGTCCACATAATATAAGCCTGGTACATTTCGCTAAACGATATTAAACCAATTTCGAAATTATATTCGGTGACGCAGTACTATACCTGTCTCTTATAACTACCAAATACAAGCAATAGTTAGCCTACCAACTAAAAAAGTCAATCAGACTTTATATTCATAAAGCAATACGAGCTATTAATTGCTGGGATATCACCAAAATAGTTGTACAACAAAGCATGGTTACTCCAAATTGAAAGTTATTCCGTCTCCAGATTTTCGGAGAAAGATTGCAGTATGATGGTTTTGTAA
>DAOM01000100.1:483-7015 GCA_002501855.1 Candidatus Nitrosopolaris nunavutensis | reverse complement strand
TATCTAAATATTGATAGTTAGCTAATGCCATGGTTATCGACAACTCATTCCTGCTTATTAACCCTGAATATTCCTATACCAAACAATGTCAGCATTACCAAAAAAATAACATGCGATAATTCTATATCTACAATTGGAATTACTATGTCTTCAATCTTTGAGGTAATATGAAATAGATACATGGCTTCAATAACCGACAGCAAAAGGAAGCCGAACATCATGAACAATAGTCTGGAATATCCATTTCTTAGATATGCAAGAATCGAAACAAAGCCTAGAAAAATGGCTATGATAATGCTAATTACGTGTAGCAATAAGTGATAAATAATTGATGTATCAGTGATAGGAGGAAGAATCACAGGCACGGTAACTACAGCAAGGACTATAGCTGTGATGACCGCAAGCAATTTTGCCTTACTTGATGTTATTTTATATAAAGAAGCCCTGACTGTCTGCATATCTCTCTTATTAGCGTGAATTGGATATATATCCGCGTTGGTTCAAATATCGAACTTTATAGAAAAATAAATAAATTCTCTCTTAAGAAGTCTAAGCATTATGCAAACTTGTGGTTTAGATAAAGTGCATGTTTAGTTCGACATAATGTTCTAAGGTGTACAATCTTATTCGGAACCTGATTACTTTTTATCATCCGGGAAAGCAGGGATAATATCAGTTAGAAGTAGTGTGCATCAAAGATATAGACAGAAATAGAGACCTAGTTGCGATATTAATGTCAGGTATTTCTTGTTAGGTGCTTTCCTCGATGCTATGTTACCAGATGTCATAATATTTCCCACTCAACCTTTTATCCTAAAAACACTTCTTTTATCTCATATCTTTAATCGATATTTGCACCAATGGCCATAAATACATGATTCGACAACTTTTAGCTGGATATGCAGACGGATAAGGTACCTGGACGAGGTGCAGCAGCAAGTAGCGCCAAATTGCTTGCCGTCATCACAGTATCAGTGATTGCCCTACTTGCTATCCCTGTGATTATTCCGCATATCAGCCATACCGGTCTGATTTACCACATTCTCCTTCACGTTGCGAGTGTGATCATAGCTGTTTTTCTTACCGTTGTTTCCATTATAGCCTATAGAAGGAATCATAGCGGTAGATTACTTTTTATGATGGGTGGATT
Source organism: Candidatus Nitrosopolaris nunavutensis (assembly GCA_002501855.1). GTDB lineage: Archaea > Thermoproteota > Nitrososphaeria > Nitrososphaerales > Nitrososphaeraceae > Nitrosopolaris > Nitrosopolaris nunavutensis. The sequence continues at coordinate 5,865 of DAOM01000100.1, read as the reverse complement.
TGCTGTATTAGCGTTTGTTGAGGTTCTTTATTTGTTCTATTCTACGGTTAATATTGAGGCTGTGATAATCCCAATAGTAGATATAGATCTCTCGCACGTTATACTTCTGGTGATGCTGACCTTGTTTGGTATAGGGGTTTTGAAGGTGAACAGATGATGATGTCAGTAAAACCTACAGGCAGCATTAATGAATTTAATGATCCTAAAGAGACGCTCATGATGCATATTAATAATATCCCTGGCATAAGGTATAGAGAGCTTCTAAGACAGACGGGGTTGTCTAATGGCGTCGTTGAATATCATCTTAGCGCACTGGAAAAGTCTTCTCAAATCAGGGTTGATAGACAAAGGGAAAATAGAACGACTAGGTATTATTCAATCAGCATTCCAACGCAAGAATCTGACATTCTACGACAGCTAAGAAATAATGTATCCAGACAAATAATTAAATTCATACTTGATAATGATTTATGCACTTTTAATGAAATAGTAGAACATTTGGGCAAAGCTGCATCAACTGTATCATGGCATCTCAAAAGATTGAATCAAGAAGGTCTAATATCCGTCAAGTATGGGGGAGAATATCAGCTGTACCAAATAATGAATCGTGAACTGGTGTACGACGTAATTTCTAAATATAAAAAGAGCTTCGTAGATGTGGTAGTAAGTAACTATACAGAGATGGTTGAGGAACTTTAGTCCATAGTCTATATTTTGCAGTCCTTATTATCTCCTAGTTCGAGTTTGATTATCCACAGAGCCAGTCTAATCAACATGTGTTAAGAATGATGTGTTAGAGACATAGCATTGCTCTTAAAAACATCCCTTGTTCTAAGTATCTCAAGGTTACTTCTTTTATTTCTTAACGCCTTCATAGTGCATGGATTATTCTATGATGATAAAACCAATCATCTTGCCTATGCTCATTTTTTTGGATCAGTAAAGCAAATCGGTAACTATCAAATAGCCAAACCCAAGGATGTTCTTGCAATTCGATACTTGTACCATAAACTATTTTATGATATACTAACATATCTATTCAATGGAAAAGCTACTAAAAAGTAATTCTGCAGCAAAGAGTACTGCCTTTATTGTTGTTTTCCTACTGCTAGGTTCATTGTCTGTAGCAATAACCACTCCATTCAAACAAGTAGTGTATGCACATACTTTTACTGGAGATGAAAGCGCGTCATTTCTCTCAGTTATAAGAATACTACAGGCCGAAGGTAATCTTGTACAAACAAACCTTGCCTCAAATCTCAGTTTGGCACAAGAACATGGAAAAGCTGTCATGGGCATAGTAAACGCAAATCATACATTTGGTATCTTACCAAATGAGGTGTCTGAGAATAACAAAAGAGTTGCATCTGACATTGTTAGTGCAGCAAATGCCCTCCAAACCGCAGTAAAATCAAATCCCGCACCCATACAAGCCGATATTAAGGCGAAAATAGATAATCTTAATGCCACGTTACAGGAAGCTATTGCTATACGCATCCCAAAAGATCATGTTAGTAATTCTACAATTAACGGCGGAGCTACCAAGAACCTGGTGAATGAAACACTTAGACAGTACGGGTACGCCTTTGGAATTTCAGGTTCTAATGGAGGTAATGCTAGCAATATCAATAATAGTACATCTGCTAATTTAGGTGCTTTACCGAGAGGAAATACTGTTGTGAACATGTCTGCTTATCAAAGCGCTCAAGCCTTGGCTTCGCAGGCACAACGGATGCTCACTGAAACAAAAGCACTCCTCCCAACAAACGTAACATCGACAACAACGTTAACAATAACTAGAATTGGTAACGACCTCTCGCAGTTGAAGAACACCATAGATACAAAAAGTCCATATGGCAACGTAGCAAGTTTAGTCCAGAAGACTATTTATCCTGACCTCAATGCAGCATTTGGTTTGAAATAAACGTATAGCCAACGACTATAACCAATTTCTTTTTTTTATGTGAGTTCCTTCGCAAGTAATTTGCTGCAGCTACTATGCAACACAGATTACGTTGTCCATCAAGTGTGTGTCCTAAGTAAACTCGTATAATTGCAAATTTAGTCTGAAAGCGTTGAATATGTCATCGTAGGAAGTGCTATTTTTATCAAATTTTCCGTCGTTATCAACTGCTGTATGAAGGCTTGTCGTGAGTTTTTGAAATCTTGTTGGGCGTCTCGCTACAAGTCCATCTTCTATTAAGGTCCGAGTATTGGATAGCATTGCTTTATGAGAAGTAGAGAATGGAATTGGGAGTACCATTTTCCGTCCTGACTTCTTTTCTCTGTAAGAGTATAGTCTACTACTGATATCATAAAAAATTGAAAATATCTCTACTTCATCAGATTTTGCTTCATCATTTTATAGAACTCTTCATCAGACATGTTTCTCTTACCATCTAACCACGTTTCTACATCCTTTCCAGCTAAATACCTCAGACTAGGATTTTCACTTGTAACAGCCTTAAGCACTACTTTTGCTACAACGTCGGAAGAAGAGCCACCCTCCAACATCTGTTGAAAGCTGGTAGCCACGTTTTGCATAAGTTGTGAATATGGAGAATTTGGATCCTGAGATTTCTTGGCAGCAACCATACTGTTAACAAAGTTTGTTCTAATAACTCCAGGTTCAACCAAGACCACTCTTATTCCAAATGGCTCCAATTCATATGCCATGGATTCACTCAGACCTTCAATTGCAAATTTTGTGCTAACATAGGCGGATCCTCCGGGATAACCAAATCTTCCCGCTCCTGAACTAATATTTACGATGATACTTATTTTGCAACGAATGTCAACGACATAGAGGCGATTCTGAAGTACCTGAAGCTATAAAAAATCAACTAGGAATAAATATAGCTTATACGACACTGCATACCGAAAATATTTTATTACTAACAAAAATGATAGATTATGGCTTATGAAAACGTCTTATGAAACGAAAGGAAAACAATTGTTATGGCCGTTATTCGGATTAGTTGCTTTCGAGATTCTCCTTTCGGCTACCGTTAGTGGCTATGCAATATCCTCGAAGGCTCTTGACGTGAGTATAACATCGCCTGAGAACGGTCAGCAGGTTCCAGTTAGCAAAAATCTCTTAATCTCTGGAATATCCTCAGCTAATGGGACTAATAATTGCAAGGTATCTGTAATAATAAATAACATCAAGCCATATCAGAAAGCCGTAGGTATAGGCATACCAAGTCATTTGACCGGCCACATTTCAAATGATTATTCTACGTGGGTTTACCGTCTTGGTTTTCCGTATCCTCCGCTTAAACTAGGGGAAAACAAAATAACTGCGAAAATAACATGTGCAGCCAACAATCATGCAATATTTAACACCGTAAACGTAACTGGAGTGCAGTAACAAGGACAAATACCACTATCGATCCATGATGTCAATGGGCTAATGGGGCTAATGGTTCGTCTATCAAAGGAGGTTAAGAGTGCTGAGAAGAATCATTACATCAAAAGAAAGATGTATGAGAGTAATAACTTAATTAAAAATGCGGAAGCTGTCGTCGCACTACTAGTCACACAAATATACCTAACGCCTCGAAAAGCACAATTATTGTAACGCTGTTCATAAAAAGGAGTATCGCAGGATTCCTTCTTGCGACCGTTGCTTTGTTTTGAAGGCTCTGATCAGTACCAATGATTGCATGATAAAGGGAATGCTATTGCAGCAAATAAAAAATTGGATGTTTAGGCTTTTGGTAGTTACTGTAGTGCTATTGTTCTTTTTCCAAGATCTACATTACATCGATGGACCAGCATTGTTATTCAGACCACGATGGCCAGAGAAAAAGCCGTGACTATGGGCATACATCCCGCTGCCGCAATAACGACCAAACATTCCTCTTCCACCTGGTTGTATCAATGCATTTGCGAATGGGATTTGTATAGTTGAAAGTACTTTTCCGTTTCCTGCATGTACTATCACTCTATGGATATTGTTGTTAGCATCCACAACATGGGCCGTGTAAACTAAGAACCCATTCACTACTCCAAGATGAGCAGAAATTACATGGGAATTTGGACCTACAACTTTTTCGGCGCTTGTAGCAGCTGCACTCAAACTGACGTTAGCTTTAGATTGAATTATTTGCGATAGTTTTGGAAATACCTGTACTGATCCTGTCAAGTTTTTCAAAGGAACAGCACTTGTATTACTAGTACTGTTTTGGTTTTGGGCACTTGCTGCTTGCTGCATATATATGGAAACCAAAATTCCAGTCGTTATCGATGTAGTTACAGCTAACATCGCAATCATTAACAAGTTTTTGTTTTTAGTTATCATTTCTTTTTTTGTTTCACCTCTTAGAAAGAATAACGCAAGAGGATTAAATTAAAACATGCTAAACCATGGGAGTTAACAATGTTAACTTACAACGTTAATCAAGTCCTTAATATTCATCCATTGAATAGTATGACAGTGATAACAAAGGTGACAAAAGTCGAGTTCAGATAATAACTTCTGCCTAAGAATGACGATAGCTAGGAAGGGTGGAGCTGATGCTAGTATCAGTGGATCTATGCCAAGACAGCACTTGATAGATGATCTTCTTTAAATTATTATTCAACAGGCTGCTGCTCGAAGCACAATGCACACCGTGATGTCTCGACGTGGTTCAAAGATGAAGAAGGCGAACGATTATGATAATGGGTAGCATATTTAGATGGGGGAAACAAAAAAGAGCAATGCATAGTCTAAGGTGTTTCGGATTCGTGCTTGTATTCCTAAATGACCACTGTGAGATTTGTGATGAGTATTGTCCTTAGAGGTAGCAAAGATCAAAGGGATACCTATTAAGTTACATTTTACATTAGTCGTTATCTCTTTCCTGGTTGCATGGACACTAGCAGTAATGCTGATGCCCGAACTCTATCCTGGCTTGGATATTTCTGTATATTGGATTATGGGTATCATAGGTGCAATCATTCTTTTTGTATCAGTACTTCTGCATGAACTAGTACACTCCATGGTTGCACTAAGGTATGGACTTAAGGTACGTGAGATAGTGCTCTTTATTTTTGGAGGAGTATCTGTGATTGAAGATCAAGATGAAGTGGCGTCCAAAGATTTTCGTAAAGAGTTCAAAATTGCAATTGTAGGTCCCATAACAAGTTTTGTTATTGCGGCTATATTAGCAACATCGTTATGGCTCCTGATGTATATGACCGTAGGATCTCATAATAATGCTGGCAATGTATCAGCGATTATAGCAGCGGGTGTACTCCAATACGGCGTACTTGTTAACTTACTTCTTGGTGGATTTAACCTTATACCTGCGTTTCCTTTAGATGGCGGGAGGATACTCAGATCAGCTCTTCTCAGATCGAAAAATGATTACGATAAATCTACAAAAATCACAGCAA
>DAOM01000100.1:0-177 GCA_002501855.1 Candidatus Nitrosopolaris nunavutensis | reverse complement strand
AATTGGAATAGCGATATCTTATGGATTCATGGGGTTGGGCTTCTTCACCATGATTTCTGGTTCATATATTAGTGGGATATGATTATTGCTTATAGGGTGGTTCTTAACTAGTACAACCAGGTCCTATTTAGCAGAACATCAACTGAGATCTATTTTATCGGGTATTCGTTTAGGCAG
>DAOM01000208.1:2895-6234 GCA_002501855.1 Candidatus Nitrosopolaris nunavutensis | reverse complement strand
CTTTCTGAGCTCTTTCCCATCCATTAGTGGTCTCTCCAACCTAGTAATTCATTTTTTGTTATATTGATTATCAATCCGTAACTGTTAGAGTACTCAATTTTCTTTTTGATGGCTGTTGGATCTAGGTACTGATACGGATATTGTCTTATTTGTTTCATTATTAATTTTGAAATATCGGGTTCTATTTCAAGAGTTTCTAACATATATCCCAGTCTTTTTAAAACAATATTAACCCCAATTCTTTCTGCCATTTCTAAAACCGTCTTCCAATTCACCTCTTTTCTTGCGTTCCACATTACCTTAGTTACTTCATGAATCCCACCACAGTATTGTGGGCGCATTAATCCGTCAACTATTGTTTTTTCTTTGCTTGATATGTTGAACTTTGTTTTAGCAGTTTTTTCTTCAACGAATCCAAAGAATTTTTTCCTTGATAAAGTAACAAACTCGTATCTTTGGTTTCCAAATTCTAAAACTCGTCTCTTTTTTCTTTTCGGTGTCACGACAAAAACGGTATGAGGAATTTGTTCTGTCATACCCCAGAAGTTCATGGCAGTCCAGAATCCAATATAATACTCTTCAATCAGATACGGAATGATTACATAGGCTTCTTCGGCCCAGTAGCCTTCTATTCCTGCTCTTGCAGGTATGAAGAGATACTTTCCTTTCTGGATCTCCCTAATTCTTCCTTTTTTCTTTAGACCGCTAATTACCAACCAGTATGCAGGTCCTGAGCCGAGGATTCTCTTTGCATCATTTGCAGTAAAGATGCTTCTTCCCTCCTCTTCAAGGGTGAAGAAAAGCTTCGTTTCCTTAGGACCAAGTTGTATATTTTGTGTCACCATCCTATCTCCACGGGATAGTTTGGTTACATGAAATATATATAATTCATGCTACCGACACATAACTAAAAGATAAGATTGCTACATAAACAAACTGGAAATTTGCGCTATTTACTGCACTTATTAAGGTTCCCTTATTCTGCATTACATAGCGATATATAACCACTGTAATGAATGTTATATGCTGTATTATAGAAGTTGTCAAATTCGGCGCTAGAACACATAAGAAGATTAGATTTAACTTCACGCTTCAGACATTAGACACTCTGAAGCGCTAATAAATTCGCAAGCAAATCTATAATAATCGAAGTTGGTTAAGAAGACGGTGAACCCGTTATCGCGCTCCAAGCAATAGCTTATGGGTTCAAGCCCTATTGATTAGATTTCCTCGTGAATTTTTTATTACACTTTAAAGTCTTGCCAAACCCCCTTGGGCCCATGACTAAATATGCAAGTGATTCAATAGAATAGCGTGCTATTTTGTTTTCATAGGCGTTTGATAATTGGTTTATTTCTTCCTTTGAATACGAATTCGAGGGAATTTCACTATACTAATATCTATCTCCCGCTGCTGCTGTCTGATTTCTTAATTTCTATGGTGATCTTGTCGCCCACTCTAATGGCCATATCCTCGTACTCCCTCATACTGATTTTAAACGTAGGGGAATCCGTCGGTGGGCCGGCTCCACCTATGGCCCTGGAAATATTTGACATGGCTTTTGGCAAATTCTTCATCATGTCCTCAGGGGAAGTAAATGCCATCATGTTCGCACCAAGAGGATTTTGCGGTTTTTCGGCGCCTGGCTTGTAATCATTTGGATCAGAAAATGTGACATACACGTAGGGGCTTCCGTCTTGAGAGGCTTCAATTTTTGAGATAATACAGTCTTTCTTCATCACGTTACACTGTGTAGGAATACACTTATAATTTTTACAGAATACCCGTTTGTGATTTTAGCTAGGACTTGTCTCGCCTGAGGGAGTAGGATCAGCTCATCCTTTATTATGGCCCCAAATTTCATTCACTCTATGTTGCTGAATACAAGATAAAGTGTGTGTATGGCTCTTTGTCGAGAATTTGTTAATGGATGTGCAACAACGCAGCGGGGGCCGCTAAGGTTTATGGTGTAACCGTCTGTGTCATGTTTCTCTTCCACATATAGATCCCCACAATTACTGTCCATACAGCGTAAGTCAACTCATAAGTCGCGGCGAGATGGCTACCTACAAAACCAGTGAAGGCTACTGATATACCATCGTTCATGGCTAATATGCCTGCAAATATTCCGATTCCTCCTACCCATCTCGGAAAAGCACCGCGCTTGATTGCAATAGCGACGCCAAAGACTATTCCAGTCGCTCCTTGGAGTATGCGAAACATGTTAGGGGTACCTATTTCTATCCACCTTAGCTACACGGAATGCCGCTATCTTTTCCGCCTGGGGAGCAGTGGCCCATGAATCCACCGCCCTCTTTAGCGAGATTCCATCTACAGCTTGTAGTATCACCAAGGTGCCAGCTGTAAGTATTGTTGCGGCAAGACCTAACCACGCCAGTGCTGAAACAAGACCTGATTCTGATGTTTGACCCAAAAAGCGGTATAGAGCAACAAATCCTCCTCCAAAGACCAGCAATCCTCCTGCAAGTTGACCTATGTGAGCTGCAATCCAGATATTACTCTGGGCGTATTCGGCAAACACACGAAGATGATTTGTAGGATCTTCCCTGCTTGGACGAAATATGGTTGAAACGAGGAAAATGACAATACCAAGAATAAAGGCGATTGTGCCCATGCGAAACAAAGACCTTTCACATTCTTTTGGGTGCATGTCTTGCAGTCAATCTCCCGCTTTATTCGTAGCCGATGAGATCTGCTGTAAACACGTGTGTCGAGAAATCAGCACATCGGTGGTTGTTGGATGCATGTCGGCGGCTAATCCAGCCAGCTAGAATGGAAATCTGTCGGAGCCCGCCGATACTATCTCTGAAATTCAATCAATGAAATTATTGCTTTATTTTGGCGCATCTCTTATTACTATGGCTTAATGCGGGAATGCTGGCAGTGTTGGAATACCTGAATTGGTTTGTATCCCTGTGAAATTGTGAACCAGATGTTTGATTAGGTTTGGCGTACCATTATCAGCAAAACATAACAGCTGACCTTCTACTTGATTAACTCCTACTTTGACTGGCTCGCTTGTTGCGCCCTTCCATGTTGTATAAGTACCAACAGGACCGAGAGGACTAACGGGTTTGTATCCGTGCTGATTCGTTTGTAATTGAACACTACATTTTGTATGGGTTGCGTTTGATGGCATTGATGTCCCTGTTACCGTGAGAAAGGACCCTGCTGGTACTTTTTGGCCTTGGTTTGGGGTGTTTATTCGTAAGATTGTCGCCATTGCTGTTGGAATCGATAAGATCGATATCGTTACTACCGCCGTTACCGTTATTGCAAATAATAGAACCGTTTTTTGCTTTTGCATTATTTACTTGT
>DAOM01000208.1:0-2606 GCA_002501855.1 Candidatus Nitrosopolaris nunavutensis | reverse complement strand
TTGCTTTTGCATTATTTACTTGTCCGGTATATATTAGATAAATCTTTATCGACTAATTTCAACCGCTATATTACCCAAAATTAGGACCAGATTGCTGCGTGTCCGTTTTATCTTCGGATTGATACCCCAGATTCAAAGCGGGGGGCCCATATTCAGAAATTCATACAGATTACTATTTCATCGTCTGTGATTCCTAGGGCTTGCAGCTTTAGCAGCGCTGTTATGGCTTTGTTTCTCGGCGAAGTCATTTTATTGAGTGCATATATTTCGGTGGCGAGTCTGCGTATTTCCTTTTTTAGCCCACCGATTCTATTATTATTCTCGATGTCATCAATTACACGGTACACAGCAGCTGAAATCGGCAAATTATATGTCTGCGATTTTTCGTTTACAGCAAGACTGAATGGCAGTGAATTCTGGCGCGAGGAGAATCTAAGAATGTCTGAATTAACTTACGTAATGACAAAAATGAAAGCTCTGTTTTCAAATAAATAATCATCTATTCTTCTCTTATCACCTGCTCCAGATACTGCTTCGTTTCATCTTCTGTGAGAGAAGGCTCTCCAAACATCCTATCTTGAATTTGTTTCGTGAAAACTAGAACCCTTTTTTCTATTTCTTGCTCCATTTGGGCCGATCCGATGCTATCCAATAATCTTGATTGACTTAAGGCAAAATCTCGAATTGATTTACGTAAGTTTGAGTCCTCCGCTACAGAGATTGCTGAAGAATAGATCCCAACTAACATCATGTACGATGATAATCCTAGGAATGATATCGTACTAGTCCGAATGGAGGGTAAGCAACGGCAATTTGCGTAATGGCCTGGTCGGAAATGAATAACATTATGAGGCCAAATCCTGCAATAATCAAGTACTCTCTTACTACCTTATTTGCGGCCACGTCTTTTGCCATAGTCCAAAAGGCAACACCAAATAAAATGCCACCAATCGGTTTACTCAGTGTGAAGATTAACGTAATTAGGATGCTATAAAAGATAGTCCGAATGAGCACGCAAAATTGTGACCATCGTAAGATCTCACCGCAGCGTAGGGCGCTAGTTGTCGCCCTTTCTCTCCTTGAATGAATGAATACGTATTTAGGGATATTAATAGCCGTATTTGGTGGAATTTTTCTCAAACTCACTCTTGCAAGCAGCCGAGCATAAGTAAACGTTCCTTCCTTCTGCCTGGGAGATATATTCCGTCTTCTTCTCATCAACCATCATGTTACAAACAGGGTCCTTGTACATCAAGGTTATAGTACAACACCTCAAAGAAAAACATTATTATTCCATATAGTAGGGGGACAGCAACCATCTCCAGAGGCTTCAATCTTGAAAAAAATAGACTTATGATTTTTCCAAAGAAATTCACGCGAATACTAGACTACAGAAATCCTTATAAGATAAAAATCATGAGCGTTTATCTGACCATAGAAAAAAACGATCTACGATTCAAAATCAATCTGAGGAATCTTGCATTTCTGTTGATTGGCTCGATAATCATCGCAGACTCGTTAATAATCCTATCAAACCCGCATAGCCGAGAGCCAATTGTCATTATACTTTTAGATGTCACTGCAGCTATTGCTTTGAGTCTAGGCATACTTGTTATATGCAGACTCAAGTTCCATGGAGCACACGGTAAATCATTTTTTTGTCTTACACTGGGTATATTATTGTGGTTCGCTGCCGACCTTACAATATCATACTATTATTTTATCTTGTCGATAAGAGAAGTACCGCCTCCTGTATCCATTGCGGACGTCTTCTGGCTGGCCGGCTACGTCTTCTTTGCTCTTCATTTATTTATAACCTTCAAATTCATCCGAAATAAGATTAATGCTATCGTTATTGTAGCAGCCTCAGTTGCATCAACAATATTTGTCTCTATTATCCTAGCGGTACACATACCCTTAATTTTGTCAGAATTCATTCATCATGATTATTCAGTTTTTGTTGTTGATATTTCGTACCCTATTGCTGATGCCATATTAATCGTCCCAGCAGTTGTAATACTTGTTACACTAAGAAGTGATTATGAACATTCAATTCCATGGTCATTGCTCTCTTTGTCTTTGTTGATAAATGCGGTAGCGGATTTTGGATTCATAAATTATGTTATGAATAACAGTGTGGAAAGCACATGGATATGGGATCTATTCTTTATAGCCGATTTTCTCATCATGGCAGCAGCTCTGTATTGGTACAACCGCCATTATATTTCTAGAGAGGTGACGAATAGGAAGAGCACAACGCTAAGATGATTCGTTGTCTCTGCTCTTTTACATTATTTTTCTCACGCTGGATGGATGTTTTGTTTGCATCGGGAAGACCTCCGGCTTACAAAATAGGAAGGAAATTAAACCTGTGCGACGTCAATTTGAAAAAATCGTTATATGTTAACAATGAAGAGTTACCTTAACGCAAAAAAAATAGAATATATTCGATGGCATGTCTAGCACTTGTAATAGGCGTATTGGTAGTAAGCATTAGCACAATCGTCAAGCTGACTGCTACTACATCTTTCGCTATGACTGCGGCGCCGGGAAATCAAACGGGTGGAAAAATGATGTCAGGGAGTATGACTGGTACTAATACGACA
>DAOM01000271.1:454-5105 GCA_002501855.1 Candidatus Nitrosopolaris nunavutensis | reverse complement strand
TCTACTAAAAAACACGATGCCCGTGGTGGCATTATACTAGATACAGAGACAAGATTTAGATCACTTATTGCAGCATCACGCAGGGCAAGTTCAAAGCTTGTAAGATACTCTTTGTGTAACCCTTTACCTTTCGTAAAAAATATCATTTTTGCAACAAATGATGAGGCATCAGAAAAGAATTTTGTTGTATTATTTACGCCTTCCATTGATCTTCTAGGTCATGTTAAGATAGATCATTCCAAATAGATGTTACTATCTGCAAGTATATAGATTAAATAGTTCACTTTTCGAATTACATAGATGATAATACATTCAAGGATTTCAAGAAACAGACATCACACATCAGCAGCAATCATCTAACATAACAACGACCGATCAAGTTTTTTTGAGATTCAGGCTGTAGAAAAGGGTCTCACTGAAACCACTAGGCCAAGAAATCAAAATTTGTCTATAATCGATGTTCGTTATTATAACAAATTACATATAAGATAGTCTATTATTTAACAAGTTATGAAAACATTAAGTTGTCGAGAGGTAGGGTTTAACTGCGATCATGTTGTCAAAGGCGAGAATGAAGAAGAAGTTATGAGAAATGGCGGAGAGCACGCTATGAAAGTTCATGGTATGAAAGCAGAAGACATAACTCCAGAAATGAAACAGAAAATAAGAGGACTAATTCGGAACGCCTAATTATTTTTTATCTGATAGAGGCAAAAAACACCTTCCTCTTAGGCCAGTCTAACCACTGGTATTGTTATAAATGAATCCAGCAGCCTTGTATTTTTTAAAAGTCTTAGATGTTGTTGCTGATATTAAAATTTGCATGACCAACCAAGAGTCTGCGATATACTAACCTCAACAAGAATTTTGTAACTATTGCTGAAGGTATATGCCTCCTTTCTAATCTTAACCTGTGCAAAGTCAGCAAAAATAGCAGTCCAGATTTGCCAGAATGCAGTATCGGCAAAGAAGCAAACTGATATAGCAACTCATTAAAGAACGCCTCAGGTCTTGATGGCTACAATATGCTGATCTAGTGCTTTTAGTGACACTATATAAAGTCCTAAATAAGTAAAGTGGCAATAACTATCGACTGAATATGTTACATTCCGTTCCGCATTATGAAATATTCGTATTATGATGGAAAGTATAATACGACTTATACACTTAAAATAGAATTGATCCTCTCTGCAAGAATGGATATGACAGTTAATTTGGAACAAATATTGAGAACAGTCGAATTACTGCTACATAATCAATCTCCGGCTCATGATTTTCAACATATACTAAGAGTATATAGAAACGCCGAAATAATAAGCAAGAAAGAAGAAGGTGCTGATTTGGATATTGTTCTTGCTGCTGCCCTATTACACGATTTGGTAGTTTATCCAAAGGGAAGCACAAAGACAATAAATTCAGCCGATGAGAGTGCTGAGATTGCAAAGAAAATATTATCTGAATACAAGTGGTATCCAGCAGAAAAAATAGAAAAGGTTGTCGATGTAATACGTGTACATAGCTATTCAAAGAAATTAACTCCTTCCACATTGGAGGGTAAAATTTTGCAGGATGCGGATAGGTTGGATGCAATAGGTGCGATAGGAATAGCTAGAACTTTTAGTGTTGGAGGAAGCGAAAACAGGTCTCTTTATGATTCAAAAGATCCATTTTGTGAATCAGATAGAAAATTAGATGATACTCGGTGGACACTAGACCATATTAAAAAGAAATTGTTGATATTAAAAAATTCCATGCATACTAAGATAGCAAAAGAGATAGCAGAACAGCGTACAGATTTTATAGACTCATTTCTAAAGCAATTGAGAACGGAGATTCTGTATAGGGGGTCGGGACAACAATAAAGTCGAGAGATTGAAGGCTTGGTAGTTGAGAAGTTTAACAAAACTAAGGAGGACATAATCTATTGGGATTTACAACAAGCGTATCGTATTAGTAAGAAGCAAACTCAGCGCAAACTCACAAAACTCAAGGAGTGTTGTGAAAAATGAGTCCTTTCCTACTGTGAAAAGTGTGTTATTTGCATCAGAAAAACAGGAGCCTCAGCAATATTATCTGAGGCATTTGACAGTTGATGTAAAACAACACCTTACTATGTTTCTAATAACTTTCCCTAGTCCGCATTAAATCTTCAATATACAATGATAGCCACTATGATATGAAGTGCAGATACCGATAATATCCAGGTGTTAGAAGAGCATATCCGTATACAACATCACTTAATTAAGAAATGACGAGCAAGCATTAAGACTCATTCATAGGCTTATTCATGATGTGGTAGAATGCTGGCAAAACCATGTAGCATAGGACCTACTCATCTATTGTACAAATACAGCTATCATCAATCGTCGACGCACAAAATATAACAATTAAGATAATTAATTATTCTCCACATAATAATTGATGATAAATTGGGTTCCATACTTCTATGAGAACTTTAAGTGGAGTTGAGGAACATTTTAATGCATAATCAATCTTTTTAAGAGATTATAGTACAATGGATAAATCTCAAGAAGATATAGATATCTGGTATAAAAAAATAGAATTGATAGGCATTGAGATAAAAAGTCTAGACCAAGATATGGACACCGGTCGTTTCAAGCTAAAAACAAGGTTCATGAATCAGCACTTCATAAACGAACTAGACAAGATCGGTTTACAACTAATAAATATAACAGGAACCTATGAAGGTAAACTTATAGTACTTCTGGAAGGAAAAATTTCATGAGATTGGACGTTGACTTTACATTTAGTAACATCTTTTGACCAGAATAGAAAGAAGAAGCCGGCCGGTTTATCCATAAAACCCCAAATAGAAGCATCAATCGTCTGAGTTGAGGTATTAAGTTTTGAGAAGAACATGCTAGTCTTAGCCTCTAAAAAACTTTAATAACACATTTTCAAACGTACAACCCCTATGCCCTGTAAGGCTGTGGTTTTTGTGGTTAAGTCATTCTTGCTTGTCGTGTTAATCTGTAGTTTAGGTTCTACCTCTTATGTAAATTCTAGGACAAATTAAGTTTGCAGAATATAGTCTGCAAAACCACATACGTGAACCCAGAGTTTGATTCTCGTAAATGTTGCTGGGATCCATATGAGGAGGTGCGCGTTGTTATGAATATGGCATTTTTAACTGACAGCCATTCTTAGCATCGTCTGCGACCTGAACAATGGATAACTAGAGCAAATTTATGCAACTCTATATTCTTTTTCGGACTTTAGGATCACACTCAAAAGAATAGTACTAAGAAAGAGGTCGTTATGGTGGTATAAAACTCTAGTTCATTCTTTGTTTATAAGTTGCCTTACCTATGTCTTCCAGCCTCCATGACAGATTATCATGATTTATAATTTTTTCTGCAACAAGGTCAATAGAATCTCTTCTCAAGATTCATCGGTCGTGCTACGTTTCCTACAAGTTCGGGATCATCGAGTAGTTGCGTGCGTAATTCCGGTGATGCTACGATCAAAGAGGTTTCGCTACTCATTTAACAAACCTCCGTTCTCTGTAGTAAAGCGGACGACTTATTATAATAATATAATACTTAAAGCATTATTTAAATCTTTAAATATAGGTCCTTCTATGTACAGATAATGTCAACACATACACATAAAACTGTCGTGCACAGGTTTGTGAATGAGTTTAAAAACGAAGGCGGCAGCATGACATCCCTAGACAATCTCGCAAAAATGGCTATGAATTCTACCAATAAACCAGATAGCCTAGAATGGCATAGAATTTGTGCCACTGAGGCCGTACAAAGGGAGATAGACTAGAATGGCAGACATTTTACATAAAATTGATATAGATGCAACTCCAGATAAGGTTTATTCAGCAGTTTCATCAAATCAAGGATTGAAGAGTTGGTGGACAACAGATGTTTCTGGAGATTCTAAAAAAGGTTCCGTACTAAATTTTGGATTTTATAACCACTCTTTCACATTCGAAATGTATGTTGACGAATTAATTCCAGACAATACCGTCAGATGGAAATGCATAGGTGGTGTGGCTGCTGATGAATGGAAGGACACCAAACTATTATGGGAAATAATTCCTAAAGATGGTAATCAAACAACATTGAGATTTAGTCATACTGGCTGGCCTTCAACTGGCGATTATTATAGTAGGTGTAATACAACCTGGGGACATTTGGTGTTTTTGCTCAAAGATTATGCAGAAAGAGGTACGGTCAATCCATATTTTACCTGACAAAAAATGAAAACACAATTCCTACCTAATACCTATGCTCTAAGAGACAGTAAAAAAATTGAGAATACACCACAAAATGGCAAAGTAGTGATAGATATCTCCTCGTGTACTACTAGAGAGGACCGAATTATCAAATCGAAAGAAGCGTTAAGAGAGTGTGAATACCTTAGTGTTTGCACTCTGTGACAATCTTTAGATTTGCCATGTTTAAATTCCACTATTTTCTGATTTTTTAATTTCTATCGTAACTTTATCACCCACTTTTATACCAATGTCCTCATACTCTTTCATACTCATTTTAAATGTAGGGGAATCAGTGGGAATGCCACCACCACCGGTCATCCGTGAAATATTTGACATCATCTTCGGTAAATTTTTCATCAAATCTTCCGGGGAAGTAAATGCCATCATGTTTGGACCAAA
>DAOM01000271.1:0-144 GCA_002501855.1 Candidatus Nitrosopolaris nunavutensis | reverse complement strand
GCTTTTCGCCGCCTGCTTTGTAGTCATTCGTGTCACTAAATGTGACATAAATGTAAGGTGCGCCATCTTGAGAAGCTTCGATCTTTGAAATGATAAAGTCCTTCTTCATTTTACTATCATCAGTATATACACATAGTATAAAGG
>DAOM01000242.1:2402-2670 GCA_002501855.1 Candidatus Nitrosopolaris nunavutensis | reverse complement strand
ATCTCATCAGGGCAAGTCACAAAGGCACAGGCTCTCATCTTCGTGATAGCGACCAACGCAGCAGGGATAATTCTCGCTCTAATAACGTTCAATCTCCCCAGCATAATTATCGCGCTGACAATAGTTGGAATAGGATTGATGTATTCTGTGCCCAAAATTTGTCTAAAAGACAGATTTGTCCTCAAGACCGCATCTATTGCCGCGGCAAGTATGCTTTGTCTTATGCTAGGCAGTTCTTATGCATTTAATAACTCTGGTATGATACACA
>DAOM01000242.1:0-2085 GCA_002501855.1 Candidatus Nitrosopolaris nunavutensis | reverse complement strand
ACAACAACAACAACTACAATTACATTGGTGACGCACTTAGCAGTCCAATCCTAATATGTACCTACGCAGCCTTAATGTCTGGAAGTATAATCTTTATAACATCTTTACTGAACGATTTAGGAGATGTTGAAGGTGACACGGCTTTTGGTCGCAGGACTATTCCAGTAGTCATTGGCAAGAAGAATACTGTAATTCTGACTATAATTATTGCAGCATCTATGATTGTTATTTCATGGGTATCTTTCTACATGTTACCGACTAATATTGGGTTGATTTGTCCCATTTTGGTAAGCCTTGTCGCGTCGATGGCATCAATAAAAATGGCAGAAATATTAAATCACCTGAGTGATCATGAATTTATTCGGAAGCAACATAAGAAATCCATGTCGTGGCATCTAATGCTTCAATCAGCACTAATAGTGGGAGCATTATTATTCTGGGTATAAATCGCGCTCACCCTAGTGTAATCAAATAAAATGCCAATCACTAGAACTACCAGAATTAGTGTGTCGACCCATTTAATATTTGATATCATATGGTTTTCATTATTATTTCTGTACGCTATGATAGGGGGACCTCTCCTTGTTGCGGATTGTACCTAAAATAGGGCATTTTTCTGTGTTTGTACCCACACCTTGCCTCGCTAAGTCTATAATGTCGATACTCTATTATAAGTAGGTGCAGAGATCGGCTAAATTAAGATCTAAACAGGAAAAGACCGCAAGAAACAAAACCCCGACTGAGGCTAGGATTGCAAAAACCAAAGGTATTACAGTAGCCAACGTATTGAAGAGCATTTCTGATCCCATATCTGTTGAATTATTCAAATCTGTCTCCGTCGCAGGCAGCGAAAGCTCCGCTCTAAGGAGCAAGACAAAACTTTCTCGCCGCCAGTATTATTCAAGGATATCTAGCTTTACAAGAAATGGAATGCTAGTAAGAAAGAACGGAAGGAATTATAGGACCACATTTGGAAAAGTAGTCTATTATACGTTAATGACGATTGAAAACGCATTTGTGAATTATTATAAACTTAAGGCAATTGATTCGATTGGATTATCCTTTGACATTCCACAGGAAGAACATAAAAAAATCATCGACAACCTGATAACGGATCCCGAAATTAGACAAATTCTTTCGACTAGAAGAAACTGAAAGTCTAAAGCTTTTTCTTTTTATTATGGCTAAAAATAATATATTGTCGCACGTTTTTACACAAACGTGTCGATAAAATAGCTTGAAGGCAGTATTGCTTGCAGGTGGTCACGGTACAAGAGCTAGACCTTTCACTGACTACTTTCCCAAAGCGATGATCCCCCTCAACGGAAGGCCGGTAATACATTATGTCGTGAGGTATCTGGCAAGGTTTTCTCAAATCAGTGGTTTGATTATATTGTGTGAGTTCGATAATTTTGGCAAACAAATTATTAATTATTTTGATGGCAAAGAAGCTGCGATAGGGAAACCTTTAACGTTTATTGAAGACAAAAAGTATGGGACAGGCGGTGCTCTTCTAGAAATTGAAAGAGATGTGAAAAGAGATAAATGCTTTTTGTTATGGTTTGCGGACAACCTGTGCGCCATAAGAATCGATGGTTTGGTACAAGAATATGAGAAGGCAGACAGAATGACAAAGGGAGGAATTACAGGAATCGTGGTCGTTCGAAACCAAAGGCGTGAAGAAACGGGCCGAGTTATTTTAGACAACACCACTCATCGTCAGGCTGCTAACCCCAGGAAGCCTATGTCATCATCGATCAAACAATTTATTGAAAAGGGGGTAGTGAAACTTGAGCAACCAGAGGCACTTGGCATATATCTATTTAACAACACAATTTTTGATTATTTACACGCTACATCGGAGAAAATGAAGGCAGGTGGCTTTAATTTATCTCACGATTTATTGGGACGCAGTAGTACTATTCGCGGCAAACTGTATTCATATAATCTAGGTAATACAGATTGGTTAGATGTAGAGTCACCGCCATATGCAGACAGAAACAAAGATACTGTAATGAAGATATTGTCGCAGATGGGTATGTAGTATGTATGATGACACTGCAGCCATCACTCACTCACTCACTC
>DAOM01000329.1:4747-4976 GCA_002501855.1 Candidatus Nitrosopolaris nunavutensis | reverse complement strand
TAGGTTTACAACACCCCATATTATAAGATGTTAGATAGTGATTGCGATCACATGCAAGCCCCACTACTGAAGAGCTTTTCATGTTGATGTCATTGCAGCAGCTTGCTGATGCTTACAATAAGCTGGTGAAAGTGAAAGTTTCTAATGCGAATATTTGTCTTGAACGCTTATGATAAGAATGCAAACACGAGATGTGTCCATGTGCAATTATTGATAGATAAATACTTCC
>DAOM01000329.1:4151-4387 GCA_002501855.1 Candidatus Nitrosopolaris nunavutensis | reverse complement strand
AAGCTGTTTGTCATGAAGTTTGTTAGTAATCCCGTTAATTGACATGTTTGCACGTATACAATAAAACGCGGCGGATCATTAATGGGTAGTAAAAAAATAAAGATCCAGCTCGAGGATGCTGATGGTGGAAAATATGATCTTGCGTTACAAGGGAACATATCAAAAACGAAGATTATCAAATTCATTGAGGTTCTAGATCTTTTAGAAATAGAGGGAAAAGATCCCGATTTTGAGAC
>DAOM01000329.1:1601-3857 GCA_002501855.1 Candidatus Nitrosopolaris nunavutensis | reverse complement strand
TAGGTTCCAAGATATGGAATCTTGTAGAACAAAAATTCCCATATACTGCCTTCACTTCATCGGATATTCTAGAACTCTACGAGGATGAGTATCAGAAACCAATAAAGCTTAGTGCAATTGCAACATATCTTTCTAGGTATTCCGAAAGGGGTAAGCTGTCCAAAAGCAAGAAAGGGAAGGAATGGTTGTACAAGGTAGTTAAAAAACAACCAACGGCGGAACAACGGCTGGAAGAAACTTACGAATTGCCTAACAGGCCATCTCATGACTTCTCCAACTGATGTATATGCAGCACGGAGATCTGGAAGTAAATCATCAAATTGCGACCATATGAGTTGAAAATAAGATCTGCAGACCAGAAAGTCTATGTTGCAGACCGAAAGAAACAAGAACTATAGTATCACTGTCATAAGTTTTGTCGTTGTCATGAATTGATTCACTAATCGTGTTCTTTGGGGTGGCCCGGACTGTATGATTAGAACCATCAACAAATACTCTTTATTTTGTATTCATTCAGAACGCCTTAGTGCAAATGTTAAGACTAAACTTGTCACTCGTGTTTTTTTGATAATGTTTGCATAGATTGTTAGAGCATTACAATTGATCACTAGCTGATCATAATAAACCTCATTCAATTCCATCGTGTTTATGACATACGTGTATTTCAAAAAAGTAGAATGGTTATTGAGTATTAACTTGCGATTATCTATTTTTTGAAAGCCCCTTTTTCAGGTCATCAAAGTTCATTACCGGATGCACTTCCACTTTGGCGTTCATTCCTTGGAATAGTGGCTCCAACAAAGCAGGTATCTGGTCATTACTTTCGATATTAACTATGAAGCCCATAGTCCTATCCCCATCAGCCGCAAAGAAGTGAGCCGATTCAGGCTTGGCTTTGCTCATGTAGTCTTCAATATTCTTTAGAAAGTTTGGATCCTGTACCATTTTGTTTCCAGCTTCTGTAGGAATTTTGGCTCGAATTAAAAATCTCATTATTCAATGAAAAGTCAACTGCATTTAAAAAGATAGCTCCCTTCTAGGACATGCTTGACGTACATGATTTAAGACGGCCATTCAATTATTTTAACTGCCTCAGACATTGCAAAAGCTTTAGTAAGTGCATTGCCTGGGGTTACAATTCCACCGCTTAGAGAAATCGAAGAATCTTGAGAAGATTATAAAGGATAATGCAAGATACTTTTCAAGGGAAATAACCAATATGAGATAGCAAGCATACTGCAAATAACCCGACCGACGGTAAAGTCTCCTAATTTGGATCGGCCACAGTATATAAAAACCAAATCAGGAATATATTACTTAATTTTAGGATGGGAGTATATCGGCTAACGGCTGTCGATATCGTACTTGAGAAACCTTGTGGGATTCAACAAGATTCTATCTCACGATGTTACCGAATTAAGATCTCTTTATAATGTCGTTTGCAAATATGTCTAATGCTTCAACTTCTCTAGATGGATCCAAATCAACAATAAGATATTGAATACCAGCATCTTCAAGAGATTCCTTTTGTCTTAATACATCTTCAGGTGTTCCATATATGGCAAATTCGTTAATTTGTTCTTCAGGTATTCCCTTACTGATCTACTGCAATCTTTTTCTCGCCATTTCTTTGTCGTCGTCGATTACTACAAGACCAAGTTTCGTTTTAAGAATAGAATCATAATCTCTACCCACACTCCTGCAATGCTCCTTTAAGATACTCAGTTTTCTTTTTACTGTTTCAGCGGATCCAAATAGGTTACATGCGTCAGCATACTTTGCTACGATTCTTAGGGTCTGCCGTTCTCCACTCCCTCCTACCATAATAGGAGGTGAGGGTTTTTGTATCGGCTTGGGATTACAAAATGCATTCTTGATCTGATAATACTGGCCATTAAATGAGGCTGAAGGTTCCTCTGTCCACATCTTACGTATGATTTGGATGGCCTCTTCTAATCTTAAGAATCGCTCTTTAACTGAAGGAAAAGGGATACCATACGCTGATGATTCTTCTTCATTCCAGGCTGCTCCTATTCCCATGAAAAGTCTTCCTTTGCTAAGTACATCTAGTGTTGCACCAATTTTTGCTAAAATCGATGGATGTCTATATATAATGCCTGTCATGAGGGTTCCCAATTTTATTCTAGTAGTTATTCCAGCTAGAACTGAGATGGTTGTCCAACTTTCAAGCATAGGTTCTTCTGGCTTTCCTATAAATGGAATCTGGTGGAAATGATCCATTACCCAGAAAGAATC
>DAOM01000329.1:0-1314 GCA_002501855.1 Candidatus Nitrosopolaris nunavutensis | reverse complement strand
TCTCTGCTCTTGTAACTAGATTCTTTAAGGAATCGACAATCTGAGAAGTATCGCGGTTTCTGTAATCAAAACTAAAAACAGGATGCTGTAAACCGAACTTCATAATGTTATGATCACTCTTATCATATCAACTTACAAGCATCCTATCTAGATATAACTGTCTCCTTCACATTAGAGTAACACCCAAGACAAAAAGCCGCGCGCCTGCACACACACCCCAGGATTCTTCTGATAGGTTCATACCAGTTTTGTTGACAATAGCGCTTCATTCCCTAACACCAACATCACTGCTCTATTAAATATCCATTTTTTTGTAAGTTTCCGAATTAATGTAATGTGTTTGTAATCCGGGTATCATCCTAACTGATCTATAGTTCTGGATTGACATATACAGGATGTAATCCAAAATGAATCGTCTTTAGCTGTGATGATTCCTGTTTCTCCCAATGGACTTTCTCCTCATGCCTTTTCTGATGCCTTAGTACTTAATTGGATGGCTTGTTCAATATTCAGGTCTGCACTATGCTCCCTCTGTATCAAATCGAGAGCAATATCTGAATCCTGACCTATAGCAAAGCCTGCTCATTCATCAAGTTGCGAGTTATCTCAAATACTAGTGCGGAGAAAGCACCAGACTAACTTTCTTCAATGGGCTTACAGGATCAAGTGGCCACGATAACTTTCTGAATGCTTTTAGGAAATACTACTTAAGTAGTTTGATTAGATAGAAGAAAGTATGCAGACATGCAAATCATGTGAGAGGGTGAGATTCTTTTCGATAAATTTTATTTTTTCAAAATCTATATGTAATGAATGCTATATGTGGCAAAAATCACTATGTAACGAAAAAGCTTTATAGTGTGTCTTCGAAGGTAAAAGCATGGAAATATGGACGGCAACAACAACTGTAACGATAAACAACCATAGAAGACAGATTGAAGCTTTACCGGAAGTTCTGGTCTTTCACATTCTTATGTTACCACTGCTGCCTCCACTATAGGAACAAATACAAGTTCAATCAATACAACTACAACTTCTCCTTCAAGTTCTTCTAGACAATGATGATATCACAGAAAATCTTCAGACTCCTTGCCTAAGACTGATTGATTATTCAAGTTTCACATTACTTAGGCGATGGTTTATTTTCTTTTGCCATACTTGGACGCCAGCTTTCGGTCCATTCGTACCAACATTGTTTGCATCTGAGATTATAATTATCTCCGACATATGCAATAGCTTCCTTATCATTAGAATTACATCTAGGACACTTAGCATCAGATAATACGTCTGCGAGACGCTTGTTATGGTCTATCT
>DAOM01000221.1 GCA_002501855.1 Candidatus Nitrosopolaris nunavutensis | reverse complement strand
AGAAATTGAATTTTTGATTACACTCGACTATTTCTTTTTGCCACTAGGCTTTAAGTTTTGCAATTCACTCTCTACGAGTTGGACATGCACTTTCTTACTTTTTGCAGCAATGTTATCGGCAGAGATCAACGGAATCAAAGGTTTGATCAACATCGATTTATTACGCGTTAACTTTCAGCGAAACGGAAAAACATTTCAATTGTATTTGCGTAAGGCTTATTATCATCAAGAGTAAAATGGCTGTTCTCGATCTGCCATCTCTAGGTTTACCAATCGTTCTACATATCTGACACAGTCCGTAACGCAATCTATATGGCGAGATTGACGATAAACCAGACGATAAGTTAAACGCCAGATTAGGCTAATTCGGAATAGCCGTGTCACACCATAAGTAAATAGATAATTTCCAGACAAACCGAAACTCCACACATTTACAGATTCTTGAAGTGCCTATTTCATAACCCATAGAGGATTTGTCTTTTTCATCACGGATAGCCAACCCATATTCGGTGGCTGAATATCCATTTGCCATCGTATGGCTATTATTTCACCTCTATGATGCAGTTCTACGGTAAAAACATGAATTAGCACATCTTTTACAAGAGATGTTCTTCTTACGCCATCGTTATTTACTCTAAAAACAGGCTTTAGTAAATCTTCTTTCTGAATATCGGTTTTCGTAACCTCTTGATTGTAATCCATTAAAGCATTCCACGTCTGATACTTATGATATGGAAATGGTCTATCTCGAGAAGATGGACTCCAGCAAAAACTTTATTCATTCGTTCAAAATCAGGATAGCCCACTATGAAATGCTTATCTCTGAAACAACCATATGCAGAACTTTTGATATCAGGAAAAAAGACTATCGAATTGAGAAACTGGAACACCAAATTTAGAGGAAAATTCTTGATCCATACTTCAAAAAAAGTAGATAAGGAAAGATCGGAGTCCTTAGGTATCAACCATGAGAATCTTATAAGAGGAGCAATAATAGGAACTGCAAATTTGTATGACGTCAAACAATATAAGAGTAAAGCAGAACTTGAGAAAGATAAAAACAAGCATTATGCAGATATCAAAAAATTTGGTGCCTACAAGTATGGATTCCTGATAAAGAATGCGCATAGATTTCGAACCTCCGTCGCGTATCCGGGCAAGTTGAAATTCTTCGAAATTGAGCATCCAATTAGCATTTGAGTAAAATAATCTCTAATTGATTTATTCCTACTGTCAATAATTTCACAAGTTAAGTTTTCTCTATTTTTGACTTTGCAAGCAAATTACACAGTAATGAGATTGACTATTGGTAAAAACAATAATGAAAGATATCGGCATGATCCCTGTCATAAACGTCTAAGTGGTAGACTTATGTAATAAATGACACAAACCTTATACTCTACAAATCTACTCTATGATCTGATTGTGAGTAGTATAAACAAGAAAAAGGAAAAAAAGGCACCCGAACAGGTCAGGTTATTTATCTGAAATTGGAGAATATATTGGACATATAGAAGAGAGGGAGTCAGTAGAACGAAAAAATGCAAAGATATATCGTATAATTAAACAGAGATGTCATAAATTCTATAAGGTGATCTGCACTACTATAGAAAATAACAAGGACAAAGAAGGAATTATTCCTATTTATGAACAAATCAAAAAATCCAGGCTTCCATGGAATCGCATCTCAGAAATTCTCGAATTAATCGAAGAGAAATACCGAAATGGGTTTATCGTCACGGATACATGTCTTATTGCAAAATCAAAAGCAAAGATGTTAAAATCATTATTGAATGAAGAACCGCTGCGTGACGAGGCGTGTTTATCACTTATTAAAAGTGGTGTTCCTAAGTCATGTATTGTTCTTGATTTAGAAAATTTTTTGAATAAATTGGGCTTCCGTACTCGGTCTGAGGATTCAAAGGTGGAGTTAGAACCCAATCTGAAACATAATATTTTTAGAGTTGTCAAATTGAAAAAACGGTTTGGGTTGAAACATCCTTTGATTTTTCAATAACTAGAATACATGGGAACAAGTCATCATTTGACCGCAGTCGTTTCATATTGGGAATGTAATAAAAAAACGCTTAAGAATTTGTTTCATTTAATGGTAAATAACCATGATGTTAGACAAACATAATATTAAATACATCAAGCATAACAGGGCGAGATTAAAGGCTGGTAAGAGAGAAGAAAGCACGAAAAGACTTCTACAGTTCTTTGGTGCCTTGAAGGAAAAGTAAAAGGGATGAGTGGGTTTGTAAAGCCTGAAAGATTCCCAAGAATCAATTGTCCTTAATTGCTGCGTCCATTGGTTTAGCAAGACCGGTTGATCATTCTCAGTATGGATATCTATCAGAACACCATTCAACTGGTGAAACAGCTCAGAAGGCTGGCGATTATGCTGAGGACATGGCAATGGAGATGCTTGCTACGATAATCGTTTTACCTGACGATCCTACCCTTACGTGGGATCAAAGAGAAGAGCAATGGAAGCTTTCAGGAAAAATTTACAAGACACATAATTTTACACAATCTGCCGAAGGAAATAAAGATGGTTTATGGACGACTGTGATAAGTGCCGCAATAATGATATTGTAAGCATGCTCCGAAAGTGGCATATCAAACAATTTGTTGTTTATAATCGATTTATCTACTATTAAATGGGGTGTTATGTTCTGTGAGATTTTTGACATTAGCTAGCCAGAATTATCATTTCTTCGAATTTCAAGTATACCTTTACCAGTTAGTCTTATCCTTCCGGAACTTCGTGACGAATAAGAGACAGTCATAGAAGATACCTCGTCTCAAATGAAGTATCATTAACAGAATCTGCCATAAATCTCACTTTAATTTCTAAACCTAATTTGTATTGCTTCTTTGAATGAGAGCAGTACCGCGCTAGCAGAAAATTTGAGAAATAAAACAATTGCTGCTTACTCTGCTTCAGTTCAGTAGAATTTTGCAGCCCTGTGGTGGGATTTAGTAAAAGCTTCTCTGCGGGATGTTAAATAACGCAGCATAAATCAATGCGAAAATTTCAATATCGCTATTACATGAAATGTGAAAGGTTGTCGCCTGGAGTCAAATTGCCAAATGAAAGTTCATAAAACGCTTGATCCTGTATTGAGATAATGTACTCTAAGTACTTTATATTGGAAAAACTTTTGTTCCTAGATGACAAATTGAAAATACATCAATGCGCCATTTCGGTTGAGTGCTAACCCCAATAGCTGATATCATTGCTGCTCATTGGCCAACTTAAGATGACGTTATGGGGCCAACATTCAACCCATTACAATTTATTTTTATACAATCATGATTGCTGGTTCTCCTGTTCTTACATCAAATTTGGAGCCATGCCAGTGACATTCAACTTCGTATCCCTCAAGCGTGCCATCAGCTAGAGGACTACCTTCATGCGGAAACACTGCCAAATGTTCTGCACGCTCGTGACTAAACTGCCAACAGAAGACGTGGAATAGCAGCTCAATAGTTGACTGTACAATAAAGAAACTATTATCAGGAGGAAAGAAAAGAAGTCGAATCCTTTTGGTATGTACTTCTTTTCTTTTAGAAACTAAAATGACGAATCATACGGCACAAGAAGTTGCAGAGGAATTATCTAGTTTGGCTAGCGGATGCCTTTATTCATTTTCCCTTGTGGCTTGCGGTCCAACTTGGGGAAGAGTTATGCCGATTTTCATCCTACTACTAGATTATGGAAATGAACCTTATAAACTCGAAGGTTTACGAATTATACAAACTCCTCTACTAACGTTAGAGAATTAGCGAAATGATTCAGCCTTCAAAGGTTACTTCGTCTCGTGTCATTTTGCGAAAGTTATCATAAAACTCCCACATCATAACTGAGCTTTGCGAATTTCATCATCTGATCTAGTATACGATGACTATGTTGAAAAGATGAGGAAGAAAGGCAAATGCCTGAAACCTATAAAGTTCTAGATTATATAAAATACAAGGAGTATTATAGTATTCTGCTTCATACAGCTTGCGTGTTAGTTAGTCTAACGCATCATCAAAAGTTTGAAATTGTAGGGCGAATGTTTTTCTGTGAGAACCCCTCCACTTCTCTTCAATCATCATTGCCGATCTCTTTTCCTCGGGCATCGTGTTTTTTAGTAGATGATTCTATTTCTAACTTCTTCAATGTCGATTGTGATTGTGTCATCTTTCTTTTTAAAATTAATACAAGTGCAATAGATATAGCAGAAATCAATGCAGCTGTTAGAAATATCAGGTTATAGGATATTGGTGAAGGAAAAGAACCAACACTATTACCACTAACTCCTTTTACAAGCGCCTGGTTTGTTTGCATGTATATTCCTGCAATTGCAGGTCCAATTGAGCTTCCAATTAACACCAGTACGACTGACATCCCAAGTGATACTCCACTAAATCGAAGTGGTGTATACTCCATCGTGATATTAAATGCACCCACTTGTATCAATGAGATTCCAGCAGCTACTATAGCCAGATTTATTGCAACTATAGATTCTGTTGAGTGAAACATAAACAGGCTGAAAAAGCCAACGGTCATAATGATAGTTCCTGCTACAGTTGGTTTAAGATTACCTATCTTAGACACAATAAAACCAGAAGAAGGAGCAAAAGCTAAGAACGCGATCATAAAAGGTAATTGAACCATTGCACTCGCAACAGCATCTCCACCAAATCCAAGCGGCTGAGGGCTTCTTACTAATATCGGCGTAGTCTGATATACCATAAACATAGTCATTCCAAAAATCAAGAGAAGGATATTTGCAGGAAGAAGTATTTTATGTGTCATTAAACCTAGCTCAATTAATGGAGATGCCGCTCTTCTCTCTATAATAACAAATAAGACTAATGATCCCGTAGACAATAAGGCTAATGAGACTACTACAATCTCTGTAGAATATGCGTTGACATTATTACTACTACTACCATTCCCAATATATGTAAGAGTTAGTAAAAATGAGGCTATAGTAATAGCCAAAGTTATGGCACCCTTTACATCGAGGCTTTGCCTTTCACTAATATTAGCACCAACTTCCGTTGGGTTCGGAGAATACACTCTACTGGACTTGCTATCAGCATCAGCTTGTGCTAAATCACCTTCTTTTTCTACTACTTCAGCCTTCTTATTATCACCGTGAATGAATCTATTGATTATTACCCAAAGAATGATAGCAACTGGTATTATCGAAAGAAATGTAGCATGCCAGCCAAAGCTTTGGATTATACTTCCACCTATTGCTAATCCCACCACTGATCCTGCAGCAAACATTGAGCTGAATACTCCTACGCCTATTGCAAGCTTCTCCTTTGGCAATTGATCCCTTATAATTCCGAAAGCTATTGGAAACATGGATACGCCAATTCCTTGAATAACTCTGGCAGTAAGAAGAAAGGAGATGTTAGTCGAGACTCCTCCAGCAGAAATTCCTATGATGTAAATTATCAGTATTATTACGACCATTTTCTTTCGTCCGTAGATATCGGATAACTTTCCAGCAATGGGAGTCGCAACCGCAGCTGAGATGAGATATGCTGTAAGTATCCAAGACGATGTACTATATGAGATATGAAAGTCACTAATTATATCACGGATAGCTGGTAATAACATTGTCTCACCATACATTGTAATTAGGATCGTCGATCCTAGAATCGCAAGTGTAATCCATGCAGAGGTTCTAATTTTTTCAGACGTTTCTGGCAACGCTGGTTTTGATGATGATGGCGGTTGATGTAGATGTTTTTTATGGGCATCCCTATCGTGGATACGTTCGTCTTTGTTTAAATCATCCATCACAATCACTGGCTTTCGATGTCAATACCTTTTTCCAATAGTGTTACCTTCAATTATATAACCCTTGATCTTTTTGGTTCTGTTAACATAGCGTCGGATTTGTAGAGTGTTAACCCGCGTCGGATCGCGGCAATTTATCTGCAATAGCCGTAGCTCTGCTCACGATTTCCTCAATCTTGTTCTTCTCTGGCAGCGGAATATTGTTCTTCTTGGAATAATGAAGCAACCAGCGAATCGAAGAGGACAAGTATTCCAATAGCTCTTCATTTATTCTTTTAAATTGCATCGCATACTTCAATTCTTGATATGCGGCTGTCATGAGATGATCAGCATTATCCGTAAATATTCTCACCCCTTTTATCGCGGTTTGTTCTGTCTTCGAGTGCGTCCTTAATGATATCAAGGCCTTCCTTCACCTTTTGATATTGTGATTCCGCTTCGCTTTTAATTTCTTTAAATTCTTCTCTATCTGGTAATTTTTTCACGGTTTTTGCAAGGCTGATAATTGCAGGAGCGCTAACGGCAGCTAGCCTAAACAAAATTGATGTTTCAACAAAATAAGCCCGCGAAAATGTTGTTAAAGTGTCCTTGAGGTCATCGACTGTTTTCGACGTTCTTATTAGATTGTTAAAGACACCAATCCCCTTGTCATGAATCTGAATATAATCATTTAGTATATTCATAACCACGGTTTCGTCTTCTGTCATTTTTCTTTCGCCTTACCCTCTGCCAACCACATGTCAATAGCCTCAATAATTGCCTCTGTAAAATTTCCACGTTTAGCACCCATTCGTCTACCGATTTCCATTCGTAATTTATTTTCTAAGCTATCAGGCAAATTGATATCAATTCGACCCATTGTGTATTATACACAAATGTGTTTAATAAGGATATCCCGTATAACCACAATCCTTATATGGCTATGTGTAGTCTACACATATCAGTATGACATGAGCAAAACAGCTATAAACCGTCAGCAAGAAGGATTAGTCATTGCTAACATTAACGGCGCGATAAAAAGAATTAGCGATTCCGCATACAAAGTAAAATCACAAAATGCTAATGGAGAATATGATGTTTGCTCGACTGGCTTAGGCTGGGTTTGCTCATGTCCTGACCACAAATTTCGTGGCGTCAAATGTAAACACGTTTTTGCTGTTGAAATCTCATTCGCATTACGTAAGGAAGTCGAAGTCGCGCGCATTGAGCCTATCGATACACAATGTTGCATATACTGCCAATCTTCGTGGATCGTCAGAGATGGTCTAAGACATAACAAGTATGGCGCGATTCAAAAATTCAATTGTAGAGGATGTAACCGATATTTCACAATCAATTTAGGATTTGAGAAAA
>DAOM01000224.1 GCA_002501855.1 Candidatus Nitrosopolaris nunavutensis | reverse complement strand
TATATGCTATATCCAGATCATAGTCTTGCGTTACTTGCTAGCTAGAAGGTGGCCAATTATCCATAGCAAAAGGAAAACCGTTTATACTTAAAGAAAAGGGTCACCTTTTTTTATTAGCTCTCATAGACCTGTCGGCTCTTATAAATGGCATTTTATATGACGCTCCGATTCAAGTATATTATGATTGAGATGTGTACTTAAGCAAGCAACAACATTCTGTTAGCATGGCAAAAAATATACGGATTTGCAGAAATTGCGGAGTCGTTTTTGACTTGGAACGAAGGAAAGACAAAGATTGTCCAGTGTGTCACGATGGGGAACATCTTGCATTCGGAAACAATAAATAAATTTCAGATAAAAGCAAAGGATCTCTAACTCAGATCAATGCTGCACGTGTTTTACAATATCAAGAAATGGAGAAACGCCAGCACGACAGAATTAGAACTTGAAATTGAATGTCCACGTTGCGATGATACCTTAACAAGGATGTAAAATACCGGGAAGCCTATAATCGTAATAACCAGAGTAAGAAATCTAGTCTTACATCTTAAAACTCATAGCTGGTGAAGTGTCCAAATTTATGTCGTTATTGTTTATTACATTACCCAGATTTCGAAATAGTTATAGCTTGGAATAAGGCCATATACTAATTCTGTGAATCATTCTTCCAAACTCAGACTTGTAATAGGACAACGGAACAGTTTGAAGTTCTTCATGAAGACTACACATAACAAAAAGCAATATCGTAGGTTACTTGCTATATTCCAAAAAGTAAAGAATAGAACTTATGAAGACATAGCAAATGAACATGGAGTCAGTAGCAGGTCTGTACAAGGATGGGTTGCTGCGTATATCCATGGTGGCATTGATGAAGTAAAGTTGAAGAAGCCTGGTGGTTTGAAATCCAGCATAACCAGCGAAGACAGAGAGATTATCCTTTCAGTATTATACAATGATCCACATATTTTTGGTTACCTCAGGAACACATGGAGCTTAAGGTCTCTTGCAAAATGTCTTACAAATGAGATTGGTATTTCAATCAGTTTCAAACACCTACAGCGTATAGCTAAAGATTTGGGAATTCGATGCAAAAGACCTAGACTGGAACTGCAACATGGAAATGACTATGAACAGGGAAAAGAGCAAGTGGAAAACTACAAGCATGTGGCTTCTGCTCTTAAAAAAAGAGAGTTGTAGTAGCTTTTGAAGATGAAACTACAATAACACAGAAGCCCCATATTCGCAAATCCATGAGTTTTGAAGATGAGCAGCAAAAGATAGCACATACAGGTAATAGAAAGAAGTTCTCTGCTTACATATCCATGGTATGGCCAGCTGAGAAATTAATGGCGTATGATTTCCATGATAAAATGAATTCTACCAATACTATCAACCGCCTTGAGAAACTCAAGATAAATATTATGAAAAGTGGTTGGTGGAAAAGATTGATACTCATATGGGATAATGCTTCATACCATGTAAACCATATGGTAAGGGATTATGTCAATGCACAGAAAGATTGGCTGACTATAATCCACCTACCGAAAAAGGCACCTTATATGAATCCAAATGAAAGAAGAGTCAACCAGCAGATAAAGTCAGATGTATGTGCAAATAGGTTCTATCAGTACATTGAAGAACTGAAAGACCAAGTATCCGAATACCTTGACAAGCAGTTTGGAAGATGGTCCTAAAATGACATTTGCTATGACACTTGACTTATTATTGATTTCTTGATTATTAATTTCGTTTACCTGGACTATTAGTGCCAGCCAAAGTAGGCACATACCAGAAGCCTAACGATTCGCTGCAGCCACAACAGAGGTTCTCCTGCTCCACAACCAATCGAAGTAGGTAAGGAATATGAGGTAGACATTGCAGAAATCAGTAGACAAGGAGATGGTACTATTGCTGATCCTTTACTGAGAAGATAAAAATTGTTCACACTATTCCAATTCTATTAAGTATTAAATCTATTTTTCCATATTATGTCCAACTTCAATCCATATTCAGACAATACAAAAAGCCTAATTCAAAGCGTAACCCAGAGCCATTATAAACTATAATTCTTCAACATTGATGTTAAATCAAGATAGTTTCTCCATAGGGAAAGACAAACATCGCTGATCATAGTCTAACCGACCGGTCATCTATGCTCAGCTTCATAGAAGGTAATTGGGGCTTGGGACGAATGGGAAACCTGGCCCTGAAAGCTGGATGTACAATGATATTGACTGTCAGTTTGCAATTTGCGAAACATGTTTTTGGAGTCGACCGTTTTCAAATCTCCAGAACAACACAGTGAGAAGGCTATCTTTCGCACTTGTCCTATATGTTCAGGTAGCAATATTTCTCTAATTACTATTACAAATGATATATTCAGGAAATAGGAGGTAGACAAAATGTCTGGCATGTTTCGGACATTACTGAGATCGATAGGATTTCATAGCACTGCTCAACTATTCATAGCACTAGGTCAAAACATACGAAATCTGAACTTTTATAGCCCCTTGGTTAGTTGACAGAATATTATGGTTGCAAGCGGGGATGGTAATACTACCTTATGTCATCAGTGTAAAAATATGCCAGCAGAGATATTTCAAGAAAATGGTGATTACTGTTTGGACTGCTGGCAAGAACGAGTATACCCTCTTCAATAGAGTAATATGTTCAGCCAGTTTTCTGAAAGCCACTAATCAACATACGTGCTGAACATCGTGACATCAGTTGTTAATAACATTATTTGGGAACTGCTTTCTTCGTTATGTATTGTAACTTCATTATTACAACGATCTCACACGAACTTTATTGGTTGAAAAGAAGACATATTCAGCATTAGTAAGAAGCCACATCATCGAGTGGCCTGTTAATGTTGTCTATTTATAAGATACTATAGTGCCTTTATTGTAGTTTGAGAATTCGAGAATCACTCCGGTTACTCGATTATAATCAAATAAGTAAACGTCGTTTGCAGAAAGTGGCATCCGTTCTATAGTATTTTCTTTACAGGAAGGACATTCAATAACGCCAAAACTACTCAAGTTAAGATATGATGCACACCAAAAGCATGAATTACATAATATGAAATCTATCTTTTTGGATATCCTAGCAATAGGAGACGCTTCCGTTTTTTCATTACTATCCATTGCTGTAGTGACATGTAGATTAGTATCTTCTGGCGAAGGGTAAATTAATTCAGCAAAAGACATTACACACTGAGTACTTTTGTACTATAAAAATATTCTGTGATTTTTATCTTATGAATGAAACCAGTAGAAGATTCAGTAAGTAGAATAATAGACTCAAAAGAGCTCTTATTGTTACCGTTGGTTATTTGACTTATTCGAATCATCGGGTAGATCGCTCTGAACATCAGGCAAATAGCTAAAGAAAGTTTTTGATTTCCGTAATTGGCGCAAAAATTTGACTGGTTATGGGGACAGATTCTTCAGAGCAAGCATAGATAATGTAGCTACGTTTGGGAATATAATTAAGCTTAATAGTACTGCGGAGTCTCTTGACCAGGCGTTCAGTAGAATCTATTTTTTATTAACTTCTCGTATCTAAGTTCATAATTTTTAAAGCTATAAGCTAAAACTCATGTCGATTATCCTTTCTGTCTCTCGTACCATTTAGATCGACAAACAGCGAACTGCATTGAAACTGGATTTCCTGAGTCGTTTAGGCTTTTCCTTCGTTCGAGAGTCTAAAAGAAAGACAGTTGCATTTCACTACGGAGCATGAAGTACGGTACCCGTAAAGTGCCGAAGCGCTCCAGTGGTGGCTTTGACTGTGACCACACACACAAACAGAACCTTTGTCATTCCTCATTGTCTTTCAAATAACCGAAATAGGATATGCTATTGCTATTCACATATTCATATGATTAACCAGTAGATAATGATTATCTTTGGAGCGGTTATAGCAGCTTTCACTTTGCCGCTTCTTTCACAAGCAGCGGATTGAATTTATGAATAATCTCGTTATACCAATCTTGAATGAATATATTACAAAAATACAAAAGTAGATACACAGCATTTTTATCTCTATTAATTGTTGTACTTACACACA
>DAOM01000373.1 GCA_002501855.1 Candidatus Nitrosopolaris nunavutensis | reverse complement strand
TTAGAGCCAGGCATAGAGGACATGGACCCCTTGGCTGGTTGCAAGGTAAATTTCATTAATCCGTTATATGCCTGTGTGTTCTTGTTAACTTGGTCTGCTATTCCGACTAAATCGTTCTTAGGTATCATAACATGAATTACGTCTCTATTTGGGTTACTATTATCCAACATCAGGTCTTTTGAAACATCGATTCCATTCACTGTTCCGGCGAATGATTTGTTTGCAGTGAAAGGAGTTGGGTTCGGTACATATACTTCTTCGTGGACGAAAATGTTGGTGTTATTGATTCTACTTATATTCCAATTGAAAGGCATATTAAATTGCATCTGCATATTCTTAGCATCGAATCTAAAGCTGTTTAATTTGTCATAGTAAGATATGACTTTGATAGGGATCTGTTTACCATTGAGATCTATTTGCTGATTTACGGTATTTCCTATACTCAACCAACTATCATAAATTGGCTCTTGATTATCGGGTAGCAAAGTACTGTCGGAATCTACTGTCGCTATCCTTACTATAAAATGATATAGTCCGCCATTTATAAATATAGGGCCTGAGGCAATTACAGGACTATATGAAGTTCCTATGTATGCACCGAGAAGAGGATCTTGTTGTCCACTAATGGATACTTGACTCGAATTACTTGGATTAATTTGAATTCTTAAATTACCATTATGGTCATGAAACAAGTCTGCAAGTAGCCGTTTACCGTCCTTCTCTATAATGATATAATAAGTTACGTGGCTAAAGGATTTATTTGTGTTCGAATCAAATAATCTAAATTCCACAACAGGTTTTTGGCCATTTTGTAACGTTTCTGTTGTGACTACAGGGGGAATCATCTTTATGAGAAGATCAGCCTTCCTATTTCCTAAGGAAGCCGTTAACTGTTCCTGAGTTAACCCATCCCCCAAAGCTGGTTTTGTCCAAACAGTTAATAGAATTGAAGAGAAACCAGTAGAACTGATTAGAAGGCCAATTAAAAAGAAAGAACCCTTTGATGAATTCATCAACTAATGTTTGTGATTTTTTAAGATATTTAATTGTATGACTCATCGATATTAAAAGAATCATCCGTGCGACGTAATAAGCCATAATAACATTTGTTTTTGTAGTGGCTAACCATGAAAACGCTAATTATAATCACTTCTAATCGAATATAAAAGCGAGCAAATAAGCTAATTTCTAAATTACTGGTTCGATGGAGCTGACACACTAAGAAATAGAAGAAACATATAGAGAAATTAACCATGCATCTGGAGTATCTGAGGTATATGAGCCCAAAAAGAGAGCTCGTTGAAAAAATTCAGCAAGATTCTCAGGATGATAAAGAACCGTGCTCTATTAACAAACGAAAAATCACAAGGAATTCATTATAGCACCTCATATCAGCATAGCAGGAATGCGCACGAAACATTATAATATTTTTGTTATACAAGTTAACTGATATAGCATGACTGATTGGGACTTACTGATGCCGGGAATCGGTCTTACTGCTTTAGGAATAGCAGGTGTTGGGCTTTCTCTTGCTGGAATTGCTGCTACTTTTCTAGAAGGGATGCACGCAGTATCGCTTTTGGCTATGTTTATAGGGTTGATTTTTTTGGTACAAGGTCTATTCAAGGATGGTTTTCCTTCAAGCCCGAGAGCCAAGTCGGCGACTTTTATTGTTCTAGGCTTTCTAGTAACATTCGGCATTGCCGCTGCCATAACGGTAAGCGCTCGAGTTCCAAGCATCTATGCATACATTGTACTGATGATGATAATTTTTATTCCTGTATCAATTCTTGCAATAGCTTCGTACAAGAAGACACCATATCTCAGAAATCTAGGAATTATTCTTATTGGCGTTGCAATAGTGGGAGGTTTCACGTTTTATGCATTGGGAGTGGTGGCCCCAAAGTCTTCTGCTCTGGCTGGACAAAATGGGACAGGCATCACTGCTCACAACGCTACTGCTACAAATGTAACATTATCAAAAGGAGCACCTATAACGAGGGTAACTATTTTACCCGGTGCTTCTGCCAAAGGTAACCCGAATTTTGACCCCAAAGTCCTGAATGTCACTAAGGGAGGAGGTATAATTTGGACTAATAACGATAACGTTCCTCATACAGTGACAAGCTTTACAGACAGTGGCAAGTCCTTCGACTCCTCCATTATCATGCCAAAAAAGACATTTGCTCTTAATACTGCGAAATTAACTCAGAAAACCTATGATTACTTTTGTACACTCCATCCATTTATGAAAGCAAAGTTTACAATAGGCGGGAGCAGGTAGCTAGTGTATTGTACACCTCGAATGATATGCGCCAGGCTCAATCAGATCATTGCGTGGGATCTTTTTTTGACCGACATCAACATCATTTCTTGAGCAAATCTAGATAATTTGATGAATTAGATTTCGATCAATTCTTAAGATTAGTCACTTCTTGCTTGCACTTTCGATTACGGTTTTTCCATTTATTCTCTGCTTCTGTGTCAGCCTTTTTCGCAGGTGTTTTATGTTCCAATCTCGTTTATAGTTTAGAATAATTGTGGGAACTTTAATTATCCATCAGTCAGTATGGTTCGTTCGCGACGATCCCTTTTGAATAAGCTACCGCCCCTTGCTGATTTCTAATTCAAATTCCCTGGCAGGGAATAATTCGATATCCTGTAGCTGCCACGCTAGTTTCCATCAATAGCAGCTGCTCAACATCGTTAATGTTAGTCTTCTGCAAAGTTATGTGTCTCTTTATCGACCCAAATTTCGTAGGTAATCTTTAAGGATCTCGAAGGATATACTATCGCGAGGATAATATAGCGCTTATACCTTTATCCGTATTTATTATCTCTTGCTCTGCCCCAGTGATTGTTGTAGGTAGAATAAACAATAGGTGAAGTAAGAAACTTAATAGTATAATGATTATGATTACGGCAACAATTATCCATATTAGATTCCATAATCC
Organism: Candidatus Nitrosopolaris nunavutensis; assembly: GCA_002501855.1. GTDB lineage: Archaea > Thermoproteota > Nitrososphaeria > Nitrososphaerales > Nitrososphaeraceae > Nitrosopolaris > Nitrosopolaris nunavutensis. The sequence continues at coordinate 110 of DAOM01000373.1, read as the reverse complement.
ACCAGCTAGCCCCATATACTTATAACCAAACCTTTTGAGTCGATTCGACTTTTGAGATTTTGAACTTCTTGCTTCTGCTCATAGTACTCTCTTAATGCACATAATATTAT
>DAOM01000263.1 GCA_002501855.1 Candidatus Nitrosopolaris nunavutensis | reverse complement strand
ATAAGAGACAGGTACAGGGTCAGCCTTTCCTTATGACAATTTATTTTAAGCAGTTCAACAGTACTGGCAAGTACTGGATTGCTCCAGCAACCGTCGTATACCAAGGCAAGGTATACAATGGAACGCTCCATCTAAGTGACCTAGACCTCACTCCTTTGGGATCTTCCAAAATTCCACCTGAGATGAGAGATTTTGTATCTGGGTACAAGAACAGTCTTGCGTGGCTATCGGCTTTTGTTCCCAAACCAGGGCTCTCATTAACGGCTCCCTACTGGGGTAAAATTGCAGCAATTGGAGGATCAGCTGTGGCACCAGGCGGTAGTGCAAAGGTTACCGTACCTGCGGGGACGTTTGACACCACAGTAATCACTTGGCATTATGGTGTAGATAATAATATTTATGTTAATCCCACTATGCCATATCCAATCCAGGCGCAAACCTACGCTGCCACTACAGGAGGAACTCCTCCTACTCAATATGCATTTGATCTCGAAGCGACAGGCCACGGGCAGCCTCCTGTTCCCAAAGGCCAGAATCTAGTTCCCACACCTCCGATAACGATACAAACAGCCCGCGGAACGTATTTCATTGAGATAGTTGCATGGCAACCTTCAACGATAACTGCTGGAAAACCCACGCAATTCGGATTATTGTTTAAAAATAGCCAACAAAGTGTTTTAAGCGATGTCACCTACAGCGTAAAAGCTACCCAAGGAAATACAACCGCTGCAGATGTGCATGACCAACATGCTGCTGATGGAACAGGCATACAAACAATTACGTTCCCAAAACCTGGACCTATTAGTATGGTCATATCGGTGGATGGTGTTGGGGGCGTTCCAAGTGGAGAGTTTGTCGAAAGCGCTACTTTCAACTTGGTGGCTGCGCCAGCATCAGGGAAATAAAGTTGCTGTAGAGTAGGTTCAGCCCAAGTTCCAAATGGCTTTTGGTATATACGCAATCCAAACACTTTTGTTATCTAGTATACTTTAGTAGGATTGTTTTGTACATAGTCACTCGGTTTTCTCTAAGAGAGAAAAAAGGCTTAATTGAGTGAGCGGGCATTAACGTTATATTAATTGCCGCAGCGGGCGGATTTTTATACCAAAGACCATCATCATACAACAGCATACTTTCTTTTTTTGTTTTTGTCTAGGAATAAATAGGCCGTATCTACATTATTCAGAATAATTGTCCCCTAAGCGACAGGCCCTCTTGATGTTTGGGATTCTCGGTGTATTTGGAGTAGGCGTGAGCATCATAATAGTAGCAATAGGAGGTGGATTTTCTGGCCCGGGGCCGTCGATTTTACATCCTTCTACTGCCGCCGATTTATGGACGGTAGGACAAGGGATTAAGCAAGGCACAGTACTGAATTATAGCTTGACTAGTATAGGCTCGCGAAGTTCTCTCATCAACGCATTGGTATCTATGAATTTTGTCCAAGATACTGGTAGTGCCTGGAAAGTCAACTTCGATATTCACAACGATTCAGTAGCTAAGAACGGTTCCGTTATGTTGGCTAAGCAGCAATTAACAAATGTTGGTTCAATAGATACATCCTTCAAGCCGTACTATGAGCCTGTAGAATCGTCTGTTTTGTCGATAAGGGATATTGCAAGAGAGCCGAAATATTTGGCGATTGGCGCGCCTTGGGACTCGATATTTGTGGCTTTTTCCTCAATTCCCATAAGAGTTACCAATCACGAGACATTGCAGACCACCGCAGGAACCTTTGATGCCTTTACTTTGAGTTATACAATTGGTTCGAAAACGAGTAAGATCTTCATCACTCACCAGATTCCTCTTCCGGTTCGAGCAGAGGTATACGATTTTGAAGGTCGACTGCAATATCAATACGAATTGGTCGGAAAAAGGCTGTAGTTTTGAACCTTTTATTTATCGAGAATGAAAGTAATGCTAAGTAGAAATCCCGCCGGTGTTAGGGCTGTATATATTTTCCATCAACCAGTCTACATAGTTTTTCACATTCTGATCTACTTTGCACCATAAATGAATGGAGCCAGGGAGAATTTCAATCCTGCCATTTTCTTTGATTATTCGTAAACCTTCTTTTCCTTCGTACATGTAGGCATCTTGGGTTTGAATATTGTTCCCCAGGGATTCGATTGCTTTTCGTCTTATATTCTCCCTAGGAACAGCGAATTTTCTGCGAAACTTATCTATGACGACACTAATGTTTTCGGCTCCGTATGAATCAATATCCTTGATTTTATTCGGATCTGGAAAATGCAACTGGAGTGCTACTTGATGACGGGAGCCGGTGAAGGACGCGAGTTCAGTTATTTTTTTGTATAATAAATTGGGGTTCTTTGAGATTGCGTAAAGCACATCCCTATTGTAATTAATATTTGATTTCAGTTCGTCAATCAATTCTGAAAACGTTATCATATTGCCAGAAGCGTTTACGATCATGAAACTTGGTTCTACATATATATGAATGTTCGTAGATGTATAACAACAATCCATCGAGCCGGTCGCTCGATCCATTTTTTACGTCTTATTGTATAATTACAAGAGTGTCTTATGTCCACACCTGACACCGGTTCTGAACGTGCAAGCAGCGTTGAAGACTATCAAAACACTTGCTCTGAATTTATTGTAGACATAAGTAAGGACTACAAGGATTGGGTTGATAGATATAAGTTAAGCGAGGAAGAAACAAAATCGAGAAAAGCGACCATCGATAATATCGTCCAAACGACGAATGAATGGATTTACAGATATTCTGATAATATCAAGAAGATCGATATAGTTATGAATGATGGCATTAACAAAATGGCTGAAAATACTGCCGGCTATCCGTTTAACTTCCAAGTCAGCGTAAATAACATGCGACGCTACACGATGCATTCCTTAGGACAAGTCAAGCTAAACGTAAGGGCGACACCAAGAGAGGCCAGGTTAGCCAGAATAGGAAATTACCATAAAGATCAGCTAGTGCTAATTAGCTCAAGCTCTCCTGTCAATTTTAATTTCAGCAACGAAAGTCTGAAAGCAGCAGATATTTTAGATGATTATTTTGTAATCGATGCTAGCCAGTGCCAAAGACGGGATCTTATCTCGGTGACAATAATAGTAGAAGAAATGGATCAAGATTATGCAAGTGAAAGACGAGGATATTCGACCCTTATATTGCTGACATAGCGCAAGTAGTTTAATTGGGTTTATTATCTATGCGGAATAAGTAATATCGGCGGTGCTGTAGCCCACTCATTTTGGAATGTTGATCTTATAAACTATTATCTGTACATTCAAATGGTATACAATCTTAATAGAAAAGGACTGTTAATTATCAGGTGGGTGTTGACCTGAAAATAAAATCATTATCTATATAATATACATAATTTATCTTGTTTCCATAACCTTGCGACGGTCGTCCAGTTTGGTCTAGGACATCAGATTGCCAATCTGGTAACCCGGGTTCAAATCCCGGCTGTCGCATCCTCTGTTTACAGGCAGACTTCGAGTATTATGGTAGCAGCTAGCCCATTCCGATGATTGTGAGAAAGCGGAGCCCGTTTTCAATCAATAAGAATCAAGAGCACCTATTTGCTGAAAGCAAGAGAGGGCGTTTGTAACAATTATGGCGGACCGAATGTCAATCATGAATATTTGTTCATTATGGGTCATTCGAGGCTCAAATTCATACTCAATAGGTTGCAGAGAAAGCATAAGTCTGAAGAGCAGTAACAGACTGCAGAGGTTTTAAATTCTCTATTGTCTGGTTATTTGTGTCATACGCGCCGGACTCGAACTCTGATACGCCCATATTCTCCGGGCTATCTGGGAAGAAAATGGCCCTTCTAGTGAGCATTATTGTCGCAGGAGGATTTTTTGGCATTCAAGCCATGTTTGGCTTTCCTATCAAGGACTTGATCAGAAAAGATGTAAGACGAGGTTAAAGTCATCACCAAGGCAGAAGGAACGTGTGTTGTAGAGGCATCGGATCATCAAACAAGAGGTATTCCGCATTGTCCGTATAACGTTGGCGACAGGCTGACTATAACCTTCAGGCAAGGGACAGCGCCAATCGAAAAGGCACAGCTGAAGAATTAGATAATATTCGATACTAGGACTTCTTGTGGAACTGGAGCTGCAGATCAGGCGAAATAGTTGCAATCCGTGCTATTGTCTGTAGTGGCAACAATGCGTTTCGTCGCCAGAGCACGCCAATTTAATGCTAATCCGAAGGAGTCAGTGGGGAACATCCTCTTAGCAAAACGATGTCAATTTCTATTGGGTTCTTGTAATTTCCGTCCAAACTAATTCAGGTCTATTTTGCTTTTTAGATCTCTAAACCTGTTTCTGATAGTTACCTCTGTTACTCCAGCAGCGTTTGCGATATCCATTTGCGTTATAGTTTCTCCAGAATTCTTAGAAGACATATAGAGGACTGTTCCTGCTAGGCCCATCGGATCTTTGCCTGCCGATATTCCCCTTTTTGTAACGCTTGTCATGATGTCCATTGCCTGGCGCTTTGTTCTCTCGCTTAACTTGGTTTTGTTTGCAACTTTGGCAATACATTTCATCGGATCAACAACTGGTACCATTAGATCAAGTTCCAGGATTAGCAGACGGAACGTTCGCGCGAGTTCTTTTCGACGGAGGTTAGTGAGTGATGCAATGTCATTAAGCGTTCTAGCAATTCCCATTTCGCGGCAGGCTATATAAATCGCAGCAGACAATACGGATGTAATAGTTCTACCTCGTACAAGTCCCCTTTCCTGTGCTTTTCTGTAGATGTAAGCAGTCTTTTCGATTACAGGCTCAGACAAACCCAGTTTATCTTTCACTCGTTCTAGGATACTGAAGGCCTGTCTTAGGTTCCTATCGGAAGGGCTATAGGTTTGAATACGGAGGTCCCATGTTCTTAGCCTTTCCATTGTAGATTTCACCGATGCATCCAATCCGCGGCCGCTCGCATCTCTATTCGTCTTACCAATTATAGTAGCCAGGCCCATATCATGACGTGATAGAGATGTGGGCATCCCCGTTCGACTCCTATCCTTGCCCTCACCCAAAAGCCGCCATTCAGGACCAGTCTCCACGATGTTTTCGAGTAATACCGTGCCGCAATTGCCACATATGAGTTCGCCTGAATCCGGGTCTGTCACGGTCTCATTATTCTTGTTACATACTGAACAGACGATTGAAGTTTGCATACTTTAAAGAAGTACATATTATATGGTAATTCAATTATATAAATATTATAAGCAACATTGTGAGATTTTTAGATTTTCTCCTCAGAACAGGGATATATTCAAGTTTAAAAATGAGGTCATGGATCAAAAAAAAGGAGAAGCTGTAGGTCAGTGTCTGAACATCTGTTGCTGTTGTGTAGTGAAGAAAGAGTTCCAGGCTTTTGCAGCGTTGGTATTAAACTCTGTTACAGCGTCGATCGTTCGATTATAGATTTTCAGGTTCTCCCTTGTTGCATCCAGTGCATTGATGGTTAACTGATTGTTAATACCCACGGCTCTTATTGTGTTATTGGTGATTTCGTTTGACTGCTTTGCAAATTGCTCCGTGAAAGGCGTTGTGGAAGGTGCGCTGTTCCAAGCGCCCGGGTTACTATCGGTCAGATGTTTTTGGGCAGAAAACGTCGTGTGTATGGCGTTCTTGATCGCTTGGATGTAGTCGAGTTG
>DAOM01000104.1 GCA_002501855.1 Candidatus Nitrosopolaris nunavutensis | reverse complement strand
TATATTCGATGTAGTATTCTGATTGATTACATTGTGTACGCACTTGATACAATTGCATATGATCTTGTGATTTAACTTAGGATTAGTCCAAACTCTAGGACATGTCGTACAATCTGGAATACACTTCTGTATTACGAGGTCCGGTAAATCAATGGATGATGACATTAATGAATCATGTCCTCCCCATGTTTGGTCTTAGCCTCAGTAGTCTGCCGCAATACCCTGGAAATAATCATGTCCATGGTATCAGACCATGTGCCATGTTTTACTAATTCATCGAAGGTTTCGTCCTTAACTCTCAACACTTTAGTCATGAACGTAATATCTGTAACAACTATATAATACCTTCAGGGTAGTAGAACCAAATGGGTACTAAACACCGGCAAGATGTTTTTGATGCCATACGAGATGCGCTCCTAGAAGCAGAAGGATATCGTCGTGGTTACTCAGCTCTTTATAAAGGTGTTAACGAAAAACTTAGGCTTCTAAGAAAGAACCCTAAATTTGTATTATCTCCGCGAGATTTTAGTTCTGAACTGAATATCTTAGTCAATGAGCATCGATTATACAGAGAACAAGATAATAAATCCAAGAAAAAAATCAAGCCGGTAAATTTCTCATTAACAGAGGGCGCCATAAAGGAACATCGATTTAACATCTTAGGTATTGATCTAGAGAAAGAAAGACGTAGGAAGTTGTATCAACTATTATTTTTCTTTCAGGCGTTTAGCCCACCAAAGCAGATTTCGATTCAGAAGTTCCACGAGATTCTAGTACGTATTCCCCTGCCCAGAAACAGGTTAAAGTTACAGGATATTGCTGACTATAGTTCAGATGAAGGGATCCTAATTGAAACCTATGAGCCTGTAGAGCATATCATGTTTTCTGTGATTAATGATTTGCGTGGAGAATATGTTTCCTGCAAACTTCTCAGCTTTTCAAAAAGAGAGATTATAGAATATTCGGAAAAACTACGGGCAAATAAACTAAAGTATCCTATCAATATATCATTTCTTGAGGATAGTAGTTTAACTAAGGAAAAACTCGATGAAGAATTAGAAAAAGCATTCACAACCCTGCGAGATACTGACCTCATCAAACCAATTAGAAACGTATTTTACGATGAAGATGATACAAGGTTCATTTTTGCTGATGAGAAGCTGTCAGGTTTGATTAATGAAATTTGGCAGGTTCTACTGCATCAATGGACTGTGTTGCAGCAAAATTGGAATTATTTGAAAGAACCTACAGATGATGAAAAAGAATGGTTGAGATACTTTTACGGCGATAATGAGACCAAAAATATTATTAATAATGCGCGTAATAAACGAAAATCTTTTTTTCTTAAGTATAGACAAAATCTTTATGCTCATATTAGAAGTGTACTAGAAGAAACGATGATTTCTGAATCTTATTTAAATGAGATGATAAACCAGCTATATAGTAGGTATAGTAAGGTTGTTCAGGAATATGCATTTCCTCCAAATTTGATAGAGGACATCATAAGAAGGATATTTTCTCCAGTCCGAGAATCTTAACCTTATCATATGTTATAGGCTCATATATTCCCTTTTCAATTACTTATTAGCTGTCATTTTTATGGGATTTGCTAAAACCCTTGGAAACGTCTATTAAACTAATGGACGAATTTGCACCCATTCCTTCCACTAATGGCGAACCTAGTTTTGTCCCCCCCGTGAAACCCCCGTCCATTTGATAAATTTAATTAGAAGTATGTAATACTCGGTCAAGAAATTGTTTTGATGTTTATAGTGAAAGCACAGATGTTAAGTATTTCCTCCAAAAAAATTTCATCTTACCATCTCTATTAAACCCAATCTGCTTAGCCACTTGCTGGGATGTTTCCCATCTCTAATTCAAAATTATAAGGTAAATAAATGTTGACTAATTAATATTATTATGACTACAATACTCCCTACAAATAAAAGGGGGATTCGTACTTGTTCTAAATAATCCAGTTATACCTTCGAATCGAAGTCCGTTGTTCCAAGAGGTTCCGGCCTCTTTTTCCAGAGCTTTTCCAACAGACGTTCAAAATTATCTCAATTTAAACAACAGGTGTGGATGACCAAAATACTAAACACTAAAACTTTCCTTGTTCTTTTCTATGCATGGTATTACTTTGTTTTCAATTATAGATTTAGCATCCGAACCTACATCGAAAGACAATAGTAGATAGAATTTGCCTTCATAATCACTATTACTGAGTAAAATTGGGACTGTAGCACGAATCAGCTTTTCGTATTTCCCTATCGAATACTGTAGTCTACCTGTATTTGCTTCAAAGTCTTGCCGGGTTGCAGCACGAAGAACGGCTTGTATGGCATACTGTGAAGTCTCATCCCTTGTCATCAACGGAACTAAGCCCTGTCTATATGTTGTTGCTTCTAGATTACCCATCCTGTTTGCTATGCCTGCGAACCTGATGAACTCGTCTGTATCTAGTATTTGTTTGCATATGTCAGAAAATATCTGTTCGGACAATGTGTATGTGTATGTCTCCCTATTTCTAATGAAGCTATTTGCAGTTATTTGAATGTCTCTTAGACGGCCTGTCTTGAGTAAAATCATGCACACATATTGTGATGAAGATGTGCCAAAAATACCAAGTGATATCTGCTTCAACAGGCTCGTGGAGTATTCGGTGATACAGCAGCGAAGCTTGCCATGCCAAAACCTTCTGTCTGTCTGAAGCAATCGTCACACATCCAAACACTGTTAACATATTAACCAACATTTACTTGGCCTCACCTCTCAACTCCTGCGAATCAGCTACATGCGATCCACATTTGATGCATCTGGGTAATAAATCGACCATACAGAGTATAATTGTCAAATGTATTATTATAATTTACATGATTAAAACAAATAGTGTCCAGACTTCAAGTTACTCTCACATTCTCGATGCTGATGACTTCCTAGGATGTTCGTTATAACATTATAGCTCATGGAATGGAAGATTTTAATTATGAAAAGGCATATCCTTGATAGAGTAATCCATCACACAATATGATGCATTATAACAAAGACTTCAGCGTGCAAAAAGTGTAACAACGTATATCTTCAATACCATCATAACCAGTAAATACAACTATTATCATATAATACAAAGATATGTCTACATCAGACCCTTCATCTGATCTGACCGATGGTTATATATGTAAAATATGTGGGCTTCCTTTCTTAACCCTACAATCTCTTGCAGCACATATAGATTCTGAACATCCAGAGGCAGAACAACCTGAGGTACTGTAATGTAAAGAACTTAACAAGAAAACATCGGATTGAATGAAATGTAACTTCGAGTCATTAGCAGTTAACCTTGAACATATACAATCTTCTTCAACTTTTCGTCATAATGTAATCTTCACATTTCTTCTACTTTTCACCAGCATACTGAGAGATCTTCATTCTTCTTGTTCCTCGATGAGATTTTTTAATAAGTGATTATTGACCTATAACTCTAATGGTCATATGGTTCCATTACCTTATGGCATAGGAATAGAATTAATAGAATCAATAATCGAACGAGACCGATAAAAGAGAGCGATAAGCGAATCGCTTCAATGATGTTTAGATTAAAATATAAACATGTATTATATGGTGTGTCACAATTTGGATACAATACGTCCTTATAGCCGCTTAACCTTTTATCATACTACTTGAAAACGATCCCAAGACGATTAGTACGCTACAACGTAAATAATAACTACGGCCAATTTTTAGTTAAAATTCCGTTACATACCGTAAAACCCTTGAAATATTCCTGCGAGAAATGTGACAATATGTTTAGTGCATGGAAGTATTTATACACGCACAAGGTTGAGTGCCATTCATATTAATTTAAAATGAATAGGTAAGGAAAGTTAAGTTAAGAACTTGCAAATCTCCAATTGTAGGCAGAAGATAATCATTCATTCTTATCTTATTGAAATGTCAGTGTTACATTAGGGTAATGTACATTCTAACACCCCTATAATTAGGCTCTACAGGTTGGTCATCTGAGAGCGTATGTTTGTGCGGGATACTACTGATGATACTGATGTTATAAGTCGAGTTGGTAAGACTACTTGTTGAGTTGCTCGTATTTGACAGGCTATGATGATGGTGGTGTATGTTAGTCTTGGATGCCACCAAAGTGTTTGATGTCAGGAGCGATGATGTTGTCATCGCTACTGCCAAAATGGCAGAGAAAGAGCAGTTGGAATAAATCTCGAGATATAAGAGATTGTATAAAGATTGGTGCAATAGCTAGATCAATAGCTCGTATGTCCTCGAGCACTGTACTTTTCATTGGTTTAGTGCCGTCTAAGCGAACATCAAATAATTATACAAAGGATGTAACATCGGATATTACAGTTGTCAAGGCGGAACTGGGGAAATAAGCAATAAAACCTGGAATGTCTTAAGGTATAAACTAGAATCTACGAAAATTGTGATTATACTAATTTGGGATGTCCATTGTTGGATTATGGACGGTTATGCTAAAAGACGCCTCTAGTGCAAGCAAATATTAGAAAGTTCCTCTAAGGCTAGTATGGAGCTATTTATAATATGTTTTACCTGCATGTATTAGATATGAATAATAATGGAAAATGATAATCATCCAAGCTATAAAGTATTATTTTGTGTAGATACCCTTGTCTCTAATTCTTTCTCTAATTCTAGCAACACTGCTTATCAGTTAGAAGGCAGACAAATTGCGAATAAAAAATCTGAGACCGTCTGCAATAGTCTTCTGCTTCTCGCCATTAGGTCACCTCGGTAAATAATTTGCTAACATTCTAGTATGCTTAATGCATTTAAAAAGAAGGAATGGTTCAATGATTAAGGATTTTGTAGGTGGAGGATTCAGGATCCGCTGTTTTTATTGTAAGACGTTTAACATTGTTTATCCACAAGACCCAGAGTATAGCCATCCATTGCTCCAACCTTGCCTCCGTAAAGATAGTATCTTATCATTGTTCAAATGCATTGCTTGTAGACAGTGGACAAAGTACTATTGGGACATAGATCACAACCTAGATAACCGTGATTAGAGATCTCAATTGAGTTAATATTCAAAAAATTATTGTTATTATGTCCATAAGATAATCTTGATAAGTACCCGTTAGCAAACATCGGAATCTATAAATGACACGTCTTGTCGCATATTTAGAGTATCCCAAAAAATTAGACATAATCTATTTAGCATTGAGCTAACTATTCATTATCAAGTCTAATCACAAATTGTGAGAATTGTGGCAGCAATTATGCCGATATACAACACTAAGCTTGAAAGTCTACAATTCCAAAACGAAGAATAGGTAGGTACGTAGTATTAATATGATATCGATTACTAACGTTGATTTTCTCCGAGTCGCAGTTTACAACTAGCATAATCTGTATTGCCTAGTTCGCCGATACGGCGCGTGTTAGGGCAGGTTGCACGGGCAATATTAAACATATGCACGGAAAAGGGTAAAGCTATTTCTGCCTACAAACCTTACCGAATTGTATTACTATAGACTAAACCAGGTTCCCTTGTCGAGAATAACTAGCAATTTAAGGGTAGGCTAAACGTAAATGTTGTACCATTGCCTCCTGGATTATTTTCAGCCCATATTTTGCCCCCGTGAGCTTCCACAATACTTTTTGAAATAAACAATCCCAAACCCGTCCCTATTTCAGATTTCGTAGCAAATTTCGCGAATAGTCTTGGTAATATTTCAG
>DAOM01000112.1:797-6104 GCA_002501855.1 Candidatus Nitrosopolaris nunavutensis | reverse complement strand
AAGCAGTTCAAATATACTATAATGGAAGATAGTCCTCTGAGAACAAATGAATCACAAGAACACAACTTTAGCAATTGCGGCGATAATAGCAACAGTAGCTATGACTGCAGTAGCATTCGCTGTACCACAACAGGCTTTGGCATACGGACACCACAACCATAATAATAACAGCAACAGCATAAAAGTCAGTCAAGACATAAGCCAAGCCAATGTCTGTAGTAATAGCTCATTTTGCCTAAATACTGGCGACAATAGTGCCGACATACACCGCTGATCTAGCGCAAGTCAAGAGTAAAGACATATTCTCTCCATTATTTTTTTCGAGATATACGTGCTCGCAGCCTTTCAGTAAGACAATGACTGGTCCATTTTTCATTCAATTATAACCAACTTAACAATTTATACAGGCTTGCTTATACAGGGAAATAATTACGATTGATAAAGCAATTACATAGTATCTTGTGATACAAATTGACGTAAGTTAAGTCTCTCGTAAATACTTAATTCGGAGTTCATTTCATACAATATGAAAAATAGAAGTAGAAGCGAAATCATCAAATCAATTCTAGAGGCGGCCAATGTGGGCGAGGGAGCAAGCAGGACCAGATTAATGTACAAATCGTATCTAGCATATAATCAGCTGAAAGAATACTTGGAAATTTTGCAGGAAAGCGCCCTAATAGACTACGAAGTAGGAATGCGGTGTTACAGAATAACCGAGAAAGGTACAAGATTATTGCAGTTGCAAAATAAATTGGAAGAAATCGCTCCTATTAACTATGTCAACATAAAAAATAGTTGAAACACCAGACAGATAGTAGCTGACGGATCTGTGACGCCAGTTTTCTTTTCTAATGATTGAAGAGGAAAACTGTTATTGAATCTATGCTCTATTCCTGATACGCTGAATCCATTTTATGTCAGAATGTAACTATAATTTTTCTTATGAATATAATAGTCGTTGAATATATCGACAATTTCTCCAACAGTCTTAGCACTTGTTGTGAAGCACTGCAAATATAGATAGTTGACGATAGCCTCTGAGAAATGAACCACAACGTAACTTTAGGAATCGTCGCAATCGTCGCAGCTATGACCCTGACTGCTGTTGCGTTTGCTATACCACAACAGGCTTTGGCGTACAGGCACCACAATCACAACAATAGCATAAAAGTTGATCAACAGATCAATCAACTCAATAATTGTACTAGAGCGTTATGCGATAACCAGGCCAATAATAATTTCGGATCACCGCCTCTAGTTTGGCAGTAGTAAGAACTCAATTGAAAAGGTCAATCAGCAAAAGAACTACACTGGCCCACGTGTACTACCTCGATGGGACACCTCTACAGATTGCCAGTACTTTGGCGAAAACCCGGCTGACATAAGCAAATAATCTTGAAAAGTGCAATTGAAGGAAAGTAAGCCTTCATCATTATTTTTGGTCAGTACAACGACACTACGTATCGAGCTACTACCGCGTAGTGCGATAAAACGTATGCTTGCGGCCCTATTAAGGCGAAAATCCGGATTAAAGCCTCCAATATTAATAATTTATTCACATATTTCTTCTCAGCTTCTCCCACAAATCCGTTTAAGTTTCCGTCGTGATCAACAGCATAACACGGTTCGACTGTTTTTTGCTGTGAATCGACAAAATATACTAATAGCCTCTAATTTTTTGATAATGATAAAAGATACTCTTGCTCTTCCCACCACCAGTTGCTACATCCCATGCAATGCGATATATGACGCTGGGATTCCAACTATGGTATGCTAGTGTTACACCGGTAATAGGCTATGGCTAATAATTTGTAGAAAGTAAGATTTCTTTGATTTGTGGATTGCCTATCATGAGGTCTATTATTTTCATACGTTCTTCCCTGGGCACCTTATCATCATATGCTACTCCAAGAGAATCGATTGCTTTAAGTTTCCAATAGTTGTTGACTGCACTTCCGAGTAATCTCTGAGCATCATAGACCACCCTACCAAATGCGGTAACAAAATATCTTCCCTTTTGTCTGTTTACTAAACCAGCTTTTGTGAGACGAGACATTCTTGAATAGTATTGCTTTTTGGTAAGTTTGAATTGGGTTCTGAGATTCTCACCAGTATCTCCACTATCTCCACTAGCAAGAAAAATAGTCTTGAAGATAAGCAGTGATTTGTTATCGGATATTAATTTTATAACCTCCCTTAAGAATTCTAACTTCTGGTTCCTTCCTGCGTCATCCAATCTTGCAGAGAGCTCAATGTCAGAATTTGCGTTCAAACGATCTCAGATTCCTTTGATTATGATATGCATGGTATTAATTAATATCTGGATAATCACAGACTGAAATACCACAAACATCTTTTTATGAGCTTAGGATAATAGCTAGAGAATCAGGTTGTGCCAAAACGATCTTGAATAATTATTCAATTTTTATCTATAGAAACAGTTCTGCCCGTAGCCTACTGAAAATTGGATTGTATCTTATTTCGTGCTCATTATTCTATTCTAATGAAGTCTAGATCTGCTGCTCTAAATTGTTACAAGATGCTTCACGAGAACGTTCCTGCGCTATTGAGTTTGGAGGCCGTAGGATGAGTTGGTACCATACCAAGTGCTAACACAAGTGAAATACAAAGAAATGAAAATATGATACTCCTGTTGAGCATTAAAGACCTTCTGAGCGCCCATCCTATTAAAAATTTGTTCACAAACACTTGTTCGAATCCACTACAGGTTAAGGGGTGAATCTCATGTATAGACAGTTTCACAGGTTATATTCAAGAATTAGCAATAGAATAGAATGAAACAGATCTTTACAGTAGGTCATTCCAATCGTTCATGGAGTGACTTTGTTTCCATTCTCCTTAAAAATTGTATAACAATGGTTGTAGATGTACGCCGTTTTCCTGGATCGAGAAGATACCCTCATTTTAACAAAGCAAATATGATAAAGTTGCTTACACATGAAAACATTGAATATATTCATATCGAAAAACTAGGTGGAAGACGGGAGAAAACTGATCTGGCTCACAATAGCAATAGTCATTGGCAAAACAAGAGCTTCCAAGCTTATGCTAATTACATGAAAACTCAATCATTTAAAGAAGGCATTGATGAGATACTCTTAGTTGCAAAGCATAATACTATAGCTATCATGTGTGCTGAAGCTTTGCCGTGGCGTTGTCATCGCAGATTTATAAGCGATTATCTTACGATGCTCGGGCTGGAGGTTCATGATATTCTGAACACTAAGGAACCTAACCATCACGAATTTACTTCATTTGCGCAAATCATTGACGGAGAGATCAGATACTAGAAAGCGCAGATATTGGAATTATCTGTTTACTGACTATGGCATGTAACAAAAATTGAGTATGACGTTATCGGAAAAATATCCTTGTTATCATAATATTCGAAGTGCCGCCATAGATCAATTCCAGTACCACTATTTTCTGGCAGTTTGAATCAATGAACATATCATACATTTTTGCAATATCATCTATCCCTCTTATTTTGAAAAAAACCAACCTCGAAATTAATGATTTGGCTTGCCCCAGGTCCTACAATAGCTAAAGCCATCGCATCGCAAGTTCATGTCAGTCTAGATAATGCTAGTATCATTGCAGAAAAAACAGTGGGTGCTAATGCACACGTAGCTGCAGTCAGAATTGCCGTGGTTCATGGATTTCTAGTATACATGGCATTCGTTGTAGATAGTAATAATAACTTCCATGGTGTGCTAGTGGACTCTGGAAACGGAAAGGTTCTATCTTCTACTCAAGTATCTATGGTAGCATTGATGCGTGGCGGTATGGGAATGATGGGATCTGGAATGCACCAAGGTGTGATGACGCATTATCCTGGAATGATGAGTAAACCTCATCCTTAGGAGGAAAGCTGCGTTTCCTTTCCTTTTGTAAAGACGGCCTAAGCTATACTAGCAATGACAACGCTGCTCAACAATATGCTTTTCTTTGAATTCGTCAGCAAATACTATTTGTCATTAGATAATAATGACGATGACAAATTACACTTGTGAGTTCCATATTCAACATTTGTATCTACTTTTATATGACACTTGTATGACTTTTGACAGTTGAATAGGAGTCTGCCGAATCAATTAAGGTAAAAATACAAAATTATGGGCTGTGTATCCGAATGTGGAAGCCTTAAGGAATTGTCCATGTTTAGGTGACAGATTGTGTATCTATATCTCTTAACGCGATATCGCGGGCTCGTAGAATCTATTAAATTTAACGTACTTTTTATTGTTCAAGATTATTTGCTGTCAAACAAAGCATCGACATGATAATTAAAGGCGAGAGATTAAAACTTGCCATCCTTTCTGTATTGGATGATATCGAACTACAAAAGATTTTAGATGCGGCAATGTATCAATCCAAATCAGCTAATCAAATTATACTTGAAACTAACATCTCTCATACTACTGCTTATAAAAAGATCCGATGGCTTGTTGAAGAGAAGTTGCTCATCATTGATAAAATTGAGATTACAGAGGATGGTAAGAAATCAAGTCTTTTTCGTACAATATTAAAATCATTCAGTGTAAAATATGAATACAACAATGTAGTTATTGAGGCCGAGCAGAATGTAGATACTCAAAAAGTTACAGAATGGTTCTTCTCATTAGATGAATGAAATGACGGCGTAGTACCAAAAAAAGGTATACAAAAATGATAATTTGTATGGTTCCACTTTCACCTTAGAGTAGCATCCACATCTTCAATCATCTTTTTACCACTTCTTTCTGAATAATAGAATCTAAGCCACAACATTAAGCTAAACAAGACCATTGACACAACATGTATTTCTAATCCAATATTTCCTTGAAGGGCAGGAAATACAATGATTCCATTATCCTCAAGATTACCAACTATCTCTCCCAAAATCCATACGACTAGAAATATCGAGATCTGAAATTGAAAACTTCTGATACTTTTAGATCGAGATACTTGCCATACAAATATGGCCAAAGCTATCAAAAGCAGAATTATTGTGATGTTGTTCATAAAAAGAAGGAAGATACCAGGATTCAACGCCATAACCATGTTTTTTGTACCCAAATTCTTTGGTTTGGTGAAACCAGAATAGACTATGCCAAAGAATATTAATGATGTAACAGAAAGCGGTTGAAATACACCTTCCGCTAATTTACTATATCCAAGAAATCCAAATACATGATACACAGCATGTATTAGTATGAAAACCGTGAGTATTAGTGTCAATTTCTTTAGATTGTCTTTCAATTTTATGGTGAGGTAAATAGGAACTGCTGAAGAAGCAAGAAT
>DAOM01000112.1:0-467 GCA_002501855.1 Candidatus Nitrosopolaris nunavutensis | reverse complement strand
TACCTCAGAATTTCTAGATAAAAGAAATCATTGCTCCGATAATTAATGCCAAAAATGTAGTATCTACCACTGTTAAATATATATTGCATCTAATCACAAGTTATATCCTTCCAGACAACACCGTCTCTAATTATATGCATTCATAATAACAATTGCAAATCTTCCATGGCGTAATCTCAAACTTAGTGAAAAGAAAGAGGATAAGCTCAAGTAACATATTGTAGAAAAGTAAAACAATTGGCGGATTGTTTTTGGTTGATCACTGCTGCTGAATGAAATGTTATTTTGTTAATGCACTTTCTTAATCTTAGTATTTGGGACCTGTTGTGGGTGCTGGAGATGATGTACTTTTAGGCATTGCAGAAGATGAGGACGTGGTGTTACCGGCAGTCGGATTACCACCAGGAGTAGCAGCCTGCACATGTATTATTCCTTTCATTGTATCTGGATGATAAAGG
Organism: Candidatus Nitrosopolaris nunavutensis; assembly: GCA_002501855.1. Classification (GTDB taxonomy): domain Archaea; phylum Thermoproteota; class Nitrososphaeria; order Nitrososphaerales; family Nitrososphaeraceae; genus Nitrosopolaris; species Nitrosopolaris nunavutensis. The sequence goes on along the minus strand of DAOM01000112.1, from coordinate 9 downwards.
CAATGATAT
>DAOM01000130.1:5260-5435 GCA_002501855.1 Candidatus Nitrosopolaris nunavutensis | reverse complement strand
TTTATAGTAGCATAGCATGACTAATGGCCTTTTCGTATCTACATCTCTTTGTGTATCTATTAGTGTCCGCTTTAAATCTTGACAAATCCTTTCTTGCTTTACTATTAATAGGATAAATAAAGGCTGCAAAGGCGAGAATGACCAACAATTTATTTATTATCCGAGGTTTCAATCA
>DAOM01000130.1:832-4937 GCA_002501855.1 Candidatus Nitrosopolaris nunavutensis | reverse complement strand
TCAACACTACTTTGCAATTAGTTGATAAGAAATATTCGACATGGATGGAGTATTAGAAACACTATTACTGCATCTGCTCCAGTCGTTGGATCTATTATCGACTTGTAATAACGCTTTCTCGACCCATTTCAGCACTCTAAAACTTCCTTCAATTAGGGCGAATTTGATCCCTGAGTCCCAAGAGATCCATATCACTCGGACTGGTTTTCCATCAATTTCTATGTTAAAAATAGAAATGTCCCATACAGTGCCAAGATCACCTGGTTTTAACTGCGTGAATTTATCGTCTATATGAACGAGTTTTTCTCTTGGATTTTACTTTGGTAGCTGCCTCTCTTAGCGCTTCACCTGTTAGAGGAGCAGATTCACCGACTTGCCGTGCCGTATGCTTCACCGTTTCATCTATTTCGCGTGCTCCGACATTTGTTTCCTCTACGTTAGTAGCAGTGTCTCTTACGCCACGTTCTTTAAACTCTTTAGCAGCTCCACCAATTTCTTTTGTGGTGTCTCTTGCTGCAATCATTGCTTCATGGACTGCTGTTGCGAGCTCATCAATCGCACCACTCTGATGTACAAGCTCGTACTACGTCTCTCATTCTAGAAGATGCTTTGCGGATATTACTTGCAACGTCCCTTATTGTATCTATAGTCTTTTGCATGGCGGGGTCACTAGTTGTTTTTGTTGTTGTAGTAATAGGACTTTTTGAGGTATTATTGCCATGTGTTGGAGACGACATTCTACCATATTACCCTAGGTCAGAATAATATAAAGAGATATACTCATACTGCTGAATCTTAATTTACTTGTCAGAAACCTAATCTACCTTCGATCAGAGGGTTATCTGAACCGTCTATGCATGTAGGCTTTAGTAATCGTTTTTAACTTCTGTCACTTCAGCAGACGCTTGATGAAACATGCTATATTAGGTACTATACAGTTTCTTTGGAGTTGAAAAAGGAAGGTATGAAAATGCGGGTCATGATATAGTATGAGTACATCTTCAAATAGCGATATTCTTGGTAAAGAGGTTGAATCATGGATATTTGAATATGCCTTACGGGAAGAAAATAGAATCCTGTTTCATAAAATACCGAATAAATATGTAGACCATACAATGATGTAGCTAATGCCAAAGGTGAAAACTGCTCAGCTGATTCATTATTCATGGTCCTAATACTACAGCAGCAAAAAATGATCAAGCAAATAAACTCTGACATTGCTGCAGGACTTACTTCCGGAAAATCTTTCTTTCTTCTGATTCAGTGACGGCTTGTGTATTTTTGATGTTTTTCTTAACTGTTGTACGATGATTTTTTAAACTAGGATTTTCCCGAGTCTCATCTCTCATTTGACTTGCGGCTTTCTTCTTTGGGTCATTTTCTTCTAGTGCTTTTTGCACATGGAATTGATGTTTGTACTCTATGTATCCATCTAGGGTTTCAAATAACGATATTATATCAGAATCCTTCGTAGCTCTTGTAATATGGTCGACAAGACTATTTTTAAAGGCTGGAAGTTTTAGATCCCTAAGTAAGTTCATGCAACTATTCAGAAAATTCGGATCGTTAATGGCCCTATCTGTTGCCCGATTTAAATTCTCTGAATTGTATGTTGGCTTATGTCTAACTGACCCTATGCTACTCTTAGAATTATCTTTTGTATTCACCATTGTTCATAACAGATCTATAAATGGACAATAACTTTGATAATGGTCTCGAATAATCTATGAATGAATCTTAAAGTAGGTAAACTACCAAATTAGGCATTAAATATGATGATGTTACGGCCCTCTATATTCAACCGGAAGCCATCAAATATTCTATTGAGTACTGTAGCGATATTCCTAATTTTCCGTTGTGTCCTTAATTTCAATATTAAAAATATTTAGATAGTATTTCATCAAGCTCATTTTCAAATTTTTGATAAAGCTTCTTGTTTTCGCCTTCTTCTAAGCTAACTTTTCCTATTTGCTCTATTTTAGTGATTGAAGTGTCAAATTCTGCTAAACCTACACTTGCCTTTGCAAGTCTACTTGCTAGAAAGAATACAGAAGATAATATATAATTGACCTTATCGCTTTCAAATTCAATGTTTTTTGAGTAAGGAAATACAGAGTCAAGACATTTTCTCAAGTCTCTTGCACTATCATCTAGACATTCAACATTTCCATTACATGCTACAGCTTTTTCACTCCAGTCTGCTATACATCTAGCCATTTTTATTGAAAATTCAGTCATATATTGTATTAGAAATATACAGCAATAAATAAATGAGTTTCAGCGTATCGTAAACTTCAATATCTTACTGATTAAGCTTTTGTTCTTTTGCCTCTTTTTCTAAAGCATCTCTTAACATCTGCAAATGCTTTTCCTTATCTCTCTTCATTTCATTCCATAGTTCAACTAGATGTTGTCTATTATCTTTCTTGGCATCCTCTATGTAAGTATCAACCGTAGAATACAGGAAATCTGCCTCCCTTCCAAGTGCGACCAGAATGTTGTATGTGGAATTGTCTAGTCTTTTTGTTTGAGTCATAAACAATAGAATCACAACAAAAGTTAAAAGAGTTGCACTTATGGTGTGAGGAAAATTTTCAAATTGTCTTTGAAAAATAGTGTTTTACAATTGTTTTAAACTATGATCCCCTAGTATGGTTGAAATGGACGAAGAAAAGGATCTTGACTCAGCTCAAAAAGAACAAAAGAAGTTAGGACAGGCGTCTTCAAATCCAGAAACCAAGGATCCTGTAGAGAACCTACATGAGAAGGTTGCCGAAATGACTGACGAAAGCGAGGATTCAGAAGAACCTGCCTAATAGTCCTTCTTCATTTTTCGCTCAGACTCATTTGTTAAGAACGAATCAACGTCACACCCTTAGACAAGAATACCATTATTTCAAGATGGACTCAATATTTAATATTTTATGGGTTTCATTCATTGCATTCATATTAGAAGGTTTTTTTTCGATTTCATTGTCATCGGGGGGGGCCCGTAACTATAACCGTTAAGTTAGATGGTGTCTATTCTAGCATAATGAATTCTAAACGATTAACGTCTACAACGTCTACACTGGCAGCAGCAATAATTGCAATATCGTTGCTCACAACAACTATACTAATGTCACCGCCATATAGCACCTCAGCATACGCTCAGAATCAGAAGACGAATCAGTCACAGACAAATAAGACAAAGAATGCAGCCCCTCCAATAGGAAACGTCCAACAATTATCCCAGGCCTTAGGAAATAATAGCAAGATACTTGCGAATAACACGAACATAGGCAACCCCAATGCCGGCAAAGCAGCCTCACTTCAACAGAAAGTTACGTCTGGCACACCTACTAATTCGCTTCCGTCAAATCCTACAAAAGGCCCAACTAAAGCTGGTAGTGGTGGAGGTGCTAGCCAAAACAAGACTAGTGGGGGCACTAGTAACATGACATGACTAACACAACTGCATCAACAGCGAAATCCCCAAATTCAACTACCACTAAGAAATAGCGCAAATCTGTATAATCTGGACACAGAAACAAATAAGCTAGCTTGTCTTCTTTTTTTAATCTTTTGCCCCTTTTCATGGCTAAGCCATTCCTCACTTGCGAATCCTAAAGAATTATGTACCAGGAACAAAACGTATATCTAGATTAGTGTGCACTAAGAATCGAGATGACAAAAAAATCAAGTCAAACGATACCACAGGAAGCGACGAAGTTAAAGAAATTAACAAAGGTGAGTGCTAGATATACGGAAATGGATCAGTTTAGTGATTCTGATCATCATAAGGGCTATTTCTGTTATAACTGCATATACTTTATGAAACCACACCATTGCGCTATTGTTACTGATGAGGGAGAAGACGTGAATGGTCGAAGCTCAGGTGTTATTGCACCACATGGAATATGTGGGCTGTGGGAACCGAATGAGAAGGAGATTCGGTAGTACCGTGGAGGAACTCTCCTCGCTTAGGAAGCTTGGAGCATTGGAATGGTCATGGGAAGATCCTCCTGACATCTTGGAATCTCTTTCTCAACGTCACGATACTTGTGTTGCCTGCAATAGCGATTTGAGTTTGGCTGACCTTCTCTCCTTCCTTTAGACAGGCGGC
>DAOM01000130.1:0-584 GCA_002501855.1 Candidatus Nitrosopolaris nunavutensis | reverse complement strand
TATAATGTAGCAACAGCAAGAGCGTTTGGATCTTTGCCAGACGATACGATCTGTTGTTACGGCTAGCTGACACTATAATGAAGGAATACACATTCAAGACAATGACCGATAATAGAGATATTTACGTTTATGACGGTTCAAAATATACAGACGGTCAAGAATGGCGAATCGACGAACTATGCCGGTTAATGCACCGTAAGATTAAGACTCACGAAGTACAGGAAGTAATTAACAACATAAAAGGCGCTACGTATGCGGATAGAGAGTTATTTGACGCAGATACTAATTTACGAAATACTATAAACGGTGTGCTAAATATACAGACGAAGGAAATAACACATAACGCATTCGGCCGACTATTTATCTATAACTCAATTGCCGGTAAAATATGATCCGCAGACAACATGTCCTAAAATTGAGAAGTTTCTAAAGGACGTATTGAGGTCAGAAGAAGATATCAAATTCATGCTTCAACTCATAGGTTATTGTTTACTTAACGATTGTAGATATCAAGTATCAATTATGTTATACGGTAATAGTGGAGCTAACGGTAAAGGCACATTATTAGATTTAATTACTGCGTT
>DAOM01000003.1 GCA_002501855.1 Candidatus Nitrosopolaris nunavutensis | reverse complement strand
TGAACAACTGTTTGGTTTGCAACTACTTGTATAGCTAGTAGATTATTTTGTTCTGTTAGAAACTTTTGGAACGCTACTACCTTTGATTCTACATGAGATGCCAATGCTGCGTACGAAGGTGGAAGGTGATAGTAGGTATGTTACTTGTTCAGCCTGACACGTCAAAAACCTAGTACTGACTATTTGGGCACATAATTTTCTGGTTCAGAAACATATCTTCTATATGCATCGAGGAGTTTAATGCAGCTATCCTACATATGATGGGCATTTTAAATTGATAGGAAAGTTCTCAATGCGTTAGTAATCCGTGCTAATCGGCTCTTTTTGCCTGCTCATATAGAACAATATATTGATATTCTGGAACCATCATCGCCATGCAGTTTCGAACCATACATATCTCCTGCGCGAATGTATTCTTCATAAGTGGAAGCGCAAAAAAAAGATGGAAAGCTAGTTACTGGCACATAAAATCTAGTAGGATCTTATTTCATAATAGATGCGGGTTTAGATTGATTATATAATGAGTGATTTCCTAAGCTTGGATGCAAGCTCGTTGTAATGAGCTTCACCCTGTGTTTTAATCGCATCCAGAAATTTCTTGACTTCGCTAAGTTTTTCTTTATCATAACCCTCAACACTTTAGTAAATACTTTCTGCCATTGCATCAAACGGTGGGGGCAATACATGAAGTAATGTTTTAAAAGCTATAGTAATAATTTGATGCTTATCTGATGATCCCTTGACCAAGCGACATGACGTATTGTTATAACAGATATTGGAGAGTGTTCGGGAATAATCTTAGCTGCTTGACGATATGTCAATCCTTTAATCAAATATGATCTAATCTCAGCCTATACTTTTTCAGAAAAAGAACAGCGGCTCATCCTCTTACTCTAAACTAACATTGTTCTCTGCCGCGAATCCGATTAGACTCTCGTCTAAAAGCGTAATCGCTCGTTTAAGTTCGTCAATAGAATTGTCAGGGTTTGTATGCCATTCATCAGTTCGGGGATCATAGTTGACATAGAGATGCTCCATTCGTGTGATTTCGTCGAAATTTGAACTCACATGTGTAACATCAGCGAATCCGCCAGTTGTCATAGGTGATCGCGATATCGTACCCGTTTGAACATCTTTGCGGTGCCATACTTTGTATTTCACTGTTTCTGTTTTGTCAGTAGGGTGCAACAGTGTCACCATAGGTGTGAACTGGCTGCATCCGTCAGGAAGACATTGCTTGGCTATCGCCATTTTTCTATCGTGCGCTCTGAATAACCATACAGATAGACCGTCAATATTATTATCAATATAGTCTTTGATAATCAGAGCCTTTCCAAATTCCTCATATACGAACGAATATAGAATGAAAGCATCATATGGATAATCGCTGTTCAGCAATATTGTTGAATTATGCAATCGTTTTGTGACGATCTTTAGAACCAATTGCATCACTTTTAACATATCCGTTTTCTTCATTGGATACCTTTTTTCACCTTGCGCTGCTCCTACTGCTCTTAACCAAGGATCCCACCATACTTTGAACGAATACTCAATAGCTTTAATTGGATTCTCATAATATCCTCTGCCCGCTTCAATCCAATTTATCAAATAGTTTTGCCAGAAGCATATCGGATTTAGGAATGGATTAGAGACAAGACCTTTTTGTTCGTTTCCTGGTGCCATGACGTAATTTATGTTAGAATAGTAGTTAGAGTTGGTGACCTCGGTATGTGGAATTTATGTCAGATGATAAAAGATCAATTATTATTGTTTCTGTTTTCCCTGTCTTTTTCATAAGCAATGTTATTCGAATATACTTTTTTTCTTACGGGTTAAAAATTTTTTTTATGTATATGACTTCTTAGCCTACTCCAACACGAGAATGTGCATCTCCACTATGCTCTAATCTATTATGCGTGCGAAGTTGTTCAGCACCGTCAATGTCTATCCAGCAAAGCTTACATCTGTGTTGCTGCTTCTTCTCATTCTTTGTATGAGGAGGAGCCGCATACACTCTCCCCTTTGATAGTACTGAAACACTGAACGCTCATAATAGAATGGAACATAGCAAAGCTAGTCAATCACCTGCAGGTGTAAGTTAGCGAAATCCTACCTTCGTTATTTTTCAAGGGCTAATTAAATTAGCTCCAAAAATGCATCTAATATTCCGCTATCCCCATTTTGGTCAAAATCAAATTCCAGCTAACAGGCATTTTGCAAAGCGGGAAATTAATCATACAACTCACTAACATCATTGTAAACTTTCCCAGTCTCTTGGTCAAGTCCTCCGAACTAGTTAATAAACTCAGTTAGTCTTAGGGCCGGTGTAATCATTTGAAACTGATACTTTGTAATCAAAAAGTATATCCATGTCACAACTTTTATTCAATCAAATTGCAAAAGTTCGATTTAATTGTCATAGGAGCTGGCTCTGGGTTAGAGGTAGCCAATGCTGCTTATCAACATGGTCTTAGAGTTGCAGTTGTTGAAAAAGACAGAATGGGGGGAACTTGCCTTAACAATGGCTGCATACCATCTAAGCTACTAATTCATAGTGCTGACATCGCAGAAACAATTAAGCGGGCTGATCTATTTGGAATAAAGGTTGAAGGATATGCCATAGAATTTGAAAAAATAGTTCAGAGAGTAAACAGCATAACTGATTCTGATTCAGACGGGATCAGAAACGCATTTGAAGGTGTCGATAATCCTAAGCTGTTTCCAAAAGAGTGCAAATTCATTGGACCGAAAACGATTACAATAGTGGGAGATGATAGTCAAGATATCATAACAGCAGAAAAAATATTGATTGCCTCGGGTGCTCGGCCAAGAATCCCAAACATTAAAGGTCTTGAAGGTACTGGCTATTTGACTAGCGAGGAAGCATTACGTCTTAAAAAACAGCCTCATACCCTTACAATTATCGGCGGCGGTTACATAGCCTGTGAATTGGCTCACTTTTTTGGAGCTTTGGGAACAAAGATAAACATCATACAACGGAAAAACGTCCTCATCCCAAATGAAGACGAGGAGGTTTCACAGAAATTTACAGAGATATTTTCAAAAAAATATAATGTATACGTAGATTATGAAACAGAATACGTATCTAGAGAAAATGAGCCTAATAGTAGTAGTAAATTCCACGTAATAGCAAAAAAAGACACGTCTGGAAAAACTTTAGAACTAGTATCAGATCAGCTGCTAATTGCTGCAGGAAGAATTCCAAATTCGGACACTCTAGACCTTGAAAAAACTGGTGTTAGGGTTGGTGAAAAAGGTTACATTAAAACAGATAGATATCTAGAAACAGATGTCAATGGAATATTTGCACTCGGTGATATAATAGGTCGGTACTTATTCAAACACAATGCCAACCACGAAGCCCGATATGTAGCCAACAATATTCTACACCCGGATAAAAAAGTTCCCGTCAATTATGCAGCAATGCCACACGCGATCTTCAGTTCTCCTCAGGTCGCAGGAGTAGGTTTCACAGAGCACGAACTAAAGAAAGAAGGTTTAGAATATCAAAAGTCTGTCTATTCCTACATAAATACAGCAATGGGACATGCGCTTGAAGATCGAGATGGTTTTGTAAAGTTTCTTGCAGATAAAACGAACGGAAAAATTCTTGGCTGCCATATTATTGGAAGTGAGGCGTCAATTCTTATTCATGAAGTTTTAGTGGCCATGAGGGCCGATGATAACGGCGGTACCATAGACAATATTACAAAAACTGTTCATATTCATCCTGCATTATCTGAAGTAGTTGCTAGGGCAGCTGCTGGGATAATTAGAAAATAGACGTAACTATTATTAGTTCAATTCCTTTTCCGTCTTCTATCCTGTTGAAAAAAGTTCTTGCAAAACTGATGGCCCTGGCTACTGCCATTAGCATCTTTACTTTCTCATTCGGCCTAACAGAAGTGAGACATTGTCATTGAAACTTTTCATTCTTCTTCATTCACATCTTCTGATTCGTCTTTTTCATCGTCTTCCAACTCATGAGTTTCATCCTTAATCTCTTCTCTTTCGGTTTCTTTGCTCATCTTGATATGTATTTCATGTTATTCTTATATATTGTTTCACGTATCACCTACAAAAAACTGCAAATGATTTCCATATAATTACTGCCGCCTTGGTGTAAGTTAGAAATGGCGGCATACATCTTTGGATGCTCCGTGTATAAGTTTCGGATGTTCTGTTGATTAATTTGATCTTTGTCTGTCTTTCTCGCATTTAAATGTCTACTCAAAAACAGTGCCATCTTAGAAGCATATCTATCCCGTGTTCTTTATAGCTATTTGAATCCAAAAGCCATTAGCTATCATCGAATAAATTTTGAGTAGTTTTATTAACTTTTCCTTCACTATATTCGGTATAAATTCGCACAAACCGGTCATATGGTATTCCAAGTCTGCGTAATAGTGTAAGAGTGTAAGAGCGTATGGCATACTTATGTGATTCGATTTTTCAAACCCAATTTCTTTACCTATGCTCTGGTTAATAAAGTATAAAATGTCAATATCATAATCGATAATCTGTCTATATCCTATCTGTTCCAAAACTACGACGAATTAATGCCAATTGTGTTTATGGGCCATTAAGTAGTCTAGCCTGTATTCTCAATCATAATAATGTGAGTTTTCAACCGTATGGCATCACCATTTTCAAAACAGTTCTGTTCCCACTTGGTATGACTTCGGGTCGGTTGGGAACAGGTATCCTTCGCTTATTAAGAACAGCGGTGCGTTCTTCAGTGAATGTTTCGAAAAAACCCTCTATTGCGAGTTTCATTTTAGATTCTACTTTGTCTAATGTTTCTGCTTCTACTATAACCGGTATTTCCAAACATTCAGCTACAAAGGTTTTTTCTTCTGAATACTCGAGTACATCAACATATAAGAAAGAAATTACGTCTGTGTTAGCTGACATTATGAAGGTACATAGTATATATTAACTATATTAGTATTCTATTTAGGTTCAATCTTGGGAAGACCACCTTCTTTCAAATCTTTTTTGTTTGCTACCTTCTGATATTGTTGCTCTTTAGCCATATAGTCAATGGCAGACCTTTTTATTTAGGTGTTTATCCAATCCAGTCGGCATTCGAACAGTAATATAGAGCCGGTCGGAATTAGTCATGGTGGTCTAATTCCTTCATCCTCTCTTATTGCTTCAGCATAATATTTTGCCTTTATTGAACCATCATCATAAACTCGAGCCGCCTTCAAATAAGTACTATTTGGATCAGCTAGTTTTGTTTTTTTTGTTGTTGCCATTAAGTCTAAGCGAACAGGTGAGATGGTAGGAATTAGTTCTCTAATACTAATTGGTACATCATCCACATCGTCGTTATAGTAAATATTAAATCCAAAAAATCTAGAGCCAATATTTCCTAATTCTAATAGTGTTGGTTTAGATTTATCTTTGGATTTCTCTTGCTCAAGCATGATTGACCTTATCTTTTCATAATTTGCTCCAATTGCTTGCGATAGCTCTTCCCTATCTTGCTCAGAAAACCTATCGTTTAGTTTTTCTGCCGATTCAACAAAGGATTGTTCTAACCTAATTAACATTTTATGGTAAAAGTTATGCGATATCATATAAAAGATCTTTCTTTTATCCGAGGATTAAACCAGAGTGGATGAAAAATATGTTGAATGGGACAAATATGCAGATAGATTTGGTTATATTACTCTGACTCGTGAATCTCTCAGGCGTATCCTCAATGCGTGAAGATAACTCTGATTGAGGAATATGATATTTCAATCACTGTGAGACTACTAAAAGAAGGGG
>DAOM01000041.1 GCA_002501855.1 Candidatus Nitrosopolaris nunavutensis | reverse complement strand
GTTATTACACTCCAAGACTGGAGTGTCAACTATGTTAGGAAGCTAAAATGTCAACCATGTGTGGAAGCAGCACACATTAAACCAGTACTTGGGGTTGACCTACTTGAGCATTAACTTCATAAACAGCAATGAATGGGACTCCATCTAATGTTCTAAGTACAACTGAGCTAGCGACGAACGGAATCGATGCAGAATAATATGGTGGCGAAAAGTCTGCGTAGTCTGGTTGGTTAGTTGCTGCTGATAACACATAACCAGCATTTGCATGTATGGGATTAACGAGGAAGAGATTTCCAAATTTTTTTGTGACCTAGTAATACTTCTACTGGTTTGCTTGCTGTAAAGGTCAAAATGCCGGTATAGTCTTTTCCATCCTGTCTGTGTTGTAATATTATCGTTCTCTGGACTTTGAGTTGTTCAGGCTGGCCTGGCTCAGAAGAGATTATTCCTCACCAGTGTTGTTGTTATAATTGCTGCTGGTGTTGTTGACGATGGCACTTCTAGTCTGCGCATTTGTATTTGCTGCTGATAGAAATGGCGTTGCTACTAATATCGTAATGATTGGGATCGTGACTATAACAAATAATTTTTCATTTCTAAGCATATGTTTCTTCGTTCTTAGAAAAGTACGCTATATTTCATTCCAGCGCATAAGAATACACAAATTAGCAGAATTTCTTGTAATTTATGGTCAAAAGTCCAAAATATAAAATGCGTGAATAATCAAAAACATAAAATATTGTGCTCATCTTAAACATCGTAGTGAAGCGCATCTTTCTCTTTTCGGCAATAGGCGGAGGAGTTGCGGTGGTTACAGTATTTTTATTGTTCTCTGTCTTTGCAGTAGCCACACAAGATTATGCTATTAATGTAGATCCGATAAAAGACAATCAGTATCTTTTCAGTACAGGAAGAGTTATGATTACAAATACGGGCAAACTTCCTTTGACAAATATTGTAGTCAATTATGGTGGCAAAGTGGATAAGTTAACTTCACTTTCGCCGGGTGAAAATGCTATGCTTTCGCCGCCAGAAAATTCTACACTTAAATCAGTAACAGTCACAGCAGATCATGGTTTAACTGTTACTAAGGATTATAGAACTCCACTTAAAATTCCCGGCATGATGGGATCTTAAGACGAAAGACAATTTTGACCTAAAAGAGCATATTTTTTTATCCTACGTGATGTTGCCTTGATTGTGTTAAGAAAATAAGGTAATAAAGCTCTTTTATAGATAAGCCATTGACAGTAATGCTAAACTCCCGATCGAGGAACTATTAAACATGATATACCTTGTGTTAGGCGGAGCTGTTACGATACTTTTCTAGATTATTTTCAATGTCTTTGATCAGCTCTTATTCTTTTCTCCTGTAGTCACTGCAAAAAAGGTTCGCACATAGAACCCACGCAGTCGAGTATACTCTACAAAAGTTCAAAGAGAAAAGAAGCCAGAGCTTGAGTACTACCTATGTGAAAGTATGAAGGAAAATAGAACCAACGTTCTGAATGATAGCAACGACCCTAAAATTTGGGTAATAGGATCCAAAAATCTAAATGCTGACAACACCAATCCTAGTTTGCAAATTATAATAAATGGTAATCCATTAGGAGGTCAATCTACAACATTGGGTTCTGGATTTGCATATTGGTCATTTAACACTTATGAACCATGGTGACGAAAACAACATAAACTCACAATCTCATGCTAAGTGAGATCAACAGCAAAACGTAAAGACTTATACCGATTGTAATCATCGAGTAATATTTTTGCCAAGTGTTTGGTAATATCAGACACACTTAACATCCCCGTAATTCTATTATCCGCTTCTAATACAACTAGACGCTTGATCTTATTCTTAGTCATTACTTTTGTTGCAGTATCAATTGAGTCATAAGACATTATCGTAATTAGCGGAGAAGACATAATTTCTTCTGCTTTTATTCTGCTTGCTGCTAAATTTTTCAGACAAACACGTTTGACCATGTCACGTTCAGTAATAATACCCAGTGGTTGGCTTTCCTTATCCATTACAATTACTGAACCTACTTTCTTGTTCTTCATAAGGTCTGCAACATCGTAAGCTGACTTTCCGGTATCTGCAGTTATTATAACAATCTCCTTGTTTGATGCTATTTCGCTGACTGTACTCACATGACAGTTAATTCATAAGTTATTATTTTAGATTACGTAGCCACCAGCCATGTCGGCTTCAGTCAGCAAATAAGTAGAATCGTGATTCTAAAGAAACATTACATCTGTTAGTCGTAAATGAGTTTTGAGAGTGGAAGTTGTAGCATGTTTTTTCTACAGGCAAATAACCAGTACATTCATTCTTTAGGATTCACAAGTAAGGAACGACTTAGAGCCTATGCGAAAAGTCCACTTCTTCTATAGGTGATCCATGCACATGCAAAATGTAACATTCCAATATACTTTTCAATCCTCTTTTCCCATCTTATCAGCAATCGTCTGAATCTGTTCATCCAAGAATGGGTTCTTTCAACAACCCATCGTCTAGCTCTGTATTTTGGTATTCCTTCTTTAATGCTGCTTCTTTCCTTACCTTTTAATCTGATGTGAATTGTATAACCATACTCTTCCAGTAATTCGTATACCTCTGGAAACTCGTAGCCTTTGTCCATGCACATGTGCTGCTTCGATCTGATTGTTGGGTCAGGTCTATAGATGACTATGCTTTGCAGTGTTGCTTTGGTCATCTTCATGTCATGCCTGTTAGCTCCATCTACACATACACCAAGTGGTACTCCTTTACCATCTACCAGAATACTACGTTTTGTACCTGATTTAGCTCTGTCTGTGGGATTTGGTCCTGTGCTTTTTCCCCCCAAGAGGTGCTTTTGTAATAACACCATCCATAGCCTGCCATTTCCAATCGATCCCAGTTTTTTTATCGTACATAGCCAATCCATCGATCCACATTTGCTTGAAAACACCAGCCTTTCTCCATTCCTGGAATCTGTCATGTACTGTACTTGAAGCACCAAGACTTCTAGGTAGAGCATTCCACTGACAGCCTGTACGTAGGACGTAGAAAATAGCACTCATAGCCTTCCTGTCATCCATTCTTGGACGACCAGTCTTTTTCTTCCTTCTCCTACGTATTGATGATGATAGCAATGTAATGATTCTATCCCATACAACGTCAGGTATGCAGTATGAGGAATCAACTCCAGTAACCTCTGATATCAATACAGCTCAAAAGAAAGTGTAGTACAGCTTAGCTTTATCGATCAAACACAGTTTGCTTGTAACTCAATTAAACTCTACTTTTCGGATAGGTTCTTAGCCAATACTCTTCTTCTGACTAAAATGGTAATATGGTGGGGCGGCAGTCTTATCAAAGTACATCATATGCAAAATGATATAAAATGCAGAAAAGTCTTCTGATTGAAACCGATTTCAGAATACACTACTTATGAAAATATCCTTGAAAGAGTGAAGGTTATTATAAAATATTATAGTACTCTGCATATCTTAAGACACATGGCATAATGCAGAGTCATACTCGGGTAAAAAAGAATGAAAAGGGGGGAAGAAAAAAAGAAATTTGCTCTCTACTATCCCGTGACTAGCGTTGGTACTTTTCCTACCACTTTTTTTCTTCCTTTCCTTAATCTGTCATATGTTTCAAGTAAGGCAAGTGTTGGTACAAAACCCAAGGCCATCCATGGGATTGATTCAAGTATTTCCATAACTTTGATTGTACGTATTTACTAGATTAAGTCTAGTCACTGCCTTGTTGAAGAAATCAATGAACGTTATGATAACTCATATGCAATAAAATCGACATTACTTCATTCAAAGGCAAAAAAATGTTTCGCGTGATAATGCCTTGTCCAAACTTCGACTAGTTAGTAAACAACTGACAGCGACAACAACTTGCTTGCGTAGATGAATGTAGTTGCCAATTAGGTTAATTGACGCTAATTGACGTATTTCAGCTTCATGAAATTGGCTTTATTGATGTAGACTGCTATTGGAAATGGCTTGAACGTGCTCTTTTAGTTGGAGTAAAACCACGATATGCATCAAATAAAGATGTATTTATTGCGATACTTGAATAATCGAACGCCGTTACATCAATGCCCTTTGATGCAAGGAACAGAGTATCTCTTCTCTGATCGCAACCTAACTCCAACATTTTCTTTAGGTTGTCTTTCTTCCTCATGTATTCATTATAACACTATAAAGCAAAGTTACTAGGTTCCTCACCAAAAAATGAATTGTTAGTTTGATATATTCTATTCCAGAAGCAACTCATTTGTGATGCCTTATACCATAGCATCACTATCCTTAATAATAATTAGACTCTAAGTATGAATCGAATTATAATAGAATCGAAATTACGATAGATTGACACGAAAGTTTGAGCCTAACTAGACTAAAAGATCGTACCGCATGAAATAGCTCCAATTATACTATATAATATGATATTGCTACAATCTTAATTTCAGATATTCCCCAATTAGTATCGCAGCAGGATATAAGACTTCTTCAGTTCTGGCATGCAACTTGAGTTTTTCTGCAAAGAATGCCAGACTTTCAAGTAACATATC
>DAOM01000002.1 GCA_002501855.1 Candidatus Nitrosopolaris nunavutensis | reverse complement strand
CTATGAGTAACTATTCTTTTAAATGACTAACTTTGTAACTCATGTATTTGTTCTGAATTCTAATGTAACTAACCCGTCGTAGCAGCACAAGAATTCTTTGTAAGTTTCCATATCCTCCACATTGAATTAATAGTTGTCTCCTCCTAGTGCTGTCACAGTTTATTGACCATTTATAAAATCATAAACGGCAAAATCGGGTTTGCCTGATATTACTTTTCGTATTAAATTATTTAGAACCATATTGTGTCCAGTAAGTTCTTGCGCATACTTTCCAAAGAATGGAGTTCCCACGAATGTTTTTAATGGGTGAATCAATTGGACTTATTGACGGTCTAAAACTGCAAGGTATTGCGAATTGATATTGTAAATATTTCCACAGTGTTGAAAGAATTGGATAGTAGGTATTAGTGCTGCTACCAATCCTAGATATTTTCCTGTCTCCCTATTTACTATTGGATATGTTATAGCTATTCTATATTTGCCATCTCTTCCCTCAAAGCCATTGGAAAATACTGGCATGAGTGTACTTTTTGTCTGCTTCACCCAGTCTCTATATGAAAAATTCACTCCTGTGAATATCTGTTCCCCTTTTAGGGCTAATGCGTCTACAGATATGTCATTTGTGTTTAAAATAAGAAGTCTGTCAGTCGTAAAAGTTGTACTTAGTGGAAGATAGTCTTCTTTCATTAACTTTTTTGTTTTATTACTGGATAAATCTCCTTGCTGTAGATAAACGGAATTTGCTAATCCCTGAAGCCTTGACATTATAGGATCGAGATCAGAGCTAATACGCTCAGAGATGGCTTTTGTAGAATCTAGCTGCGTTGCTTTTGCTGTTCAAAAAGACTATTTCTGATATTGCTTTCAGTAGCATTTTGTAAGTAAAAAAATAAACCATATGAAATAACAATTATCGATATGATCGAAATAACTCCTATTGTCTTTGTCCTTCCGAAAATGTTAATAGCATTTTTTAAAAATGCCATTTACGTATACCAAGCTGCTCGCGCTTTTGCGTATAAGCCGTAACAAGCAATTCTTTCAGAGGCGATTTATGCAGCTGTAGGTAGTGGTCTCATAATGCTAAGATTTTTAGTAGAATTGCTTCATCAATACAATCACTCTCTATAGTATGCACTTTTACATACCCGTATAGTACCGACTCACAGAGGAATTGCACGTCCAAATATCAATATCATCATTATAAGAGTGCTAAGCACGCAGTATCTTTCCAACAGGTATTTCATCACAGTTAGCAACTTTTATTAACTTTTAATTAATTGATTCAGTTCCTTCTTCTGACATAGTTGTCAGCATAATTCTAATTCACATTATTTAAACGCAGTAGTAGTTTCTAAGTGACTTGAACGCGCCTTTATCATCAGCATGATTTTCAGCCCAAATTTTACCATCATGAGCTTCGACAATATTTTTGGAAATA
Source organism: Candidatus Nitrosopolaris nunavutensis (assembly GCA_002501855.1). GTDB lineage: Archaea > Thermoproteota > Nitrososphaeria > Nitrososphaerales > Nitrososphaeraceae > Nitrosopolaris > Nitrosopolaris nunavutensis. The sequence goes on along the minus strand of DAOM01000002.1, from coordinate 1,532 downwards.
AACAAACCCAAACCTGTGCCCGTATAAGATTTTGTAGCAAATTTTGTGAATAATTGTGGCAAAATATCAGCATCTATACACTTCCCAGTATCGTAGTATAGACTCACAAGGATCTCATTACCACTCCTTTCAGATTGCAACAATAATTTCGCCTCCGATTGTGGATTTGATGGCATTGTTTATAAGATTAGAAATAACTGGACTTGTGGCATTCTAGTTGTTTCTAATTTTTTATCTATTGTATATTTGATCTTTTAACGATTCCATAGATTTGTTGTCCCATAAAATGGCTCTGAGTATCTTTATCGGCTAGACTAATAGTGATTGTTCTACCTTTAGAGATAACCACTGTTGTATGTACATCATTCCATGCCTTCTTGCCATTTGTTCCAACATCCAAAACACCTGATATAGATACGGTTCTATCTGGAGTAAGTTGAATAGGAACATTATTACCATTATTAACTCGAAAGCTACTCAATTGATGAGTATGATTGGTAATTCCACCACCCACAGGGCCTGTATAAAAGTTAGCTGCAAAACTTGTTAGGTTCCCTTTATTTACGCTCATACTCCAATCACCTGATAGGATAAATTTTTGCACAGTAGACATATCAACAGTCTTAGTGTTCGGTGCCATTCCTAGTACTAAAGAACTTATTGCTCCATTCATACTAAAGGTGCTGGTAGGCTTAGTTGATGTTTGTGCTAACGCTGTTTTAGTTAATTGGTTTTGTAAAGATCCCATAACAAGAAAAGCAGTCGCAATCATAAATCCTGTAGTTAATAAGCTAATTTTTGCACGCCTTATGTCTTTGTCCATTAATTAATAATGTCTAATTTAAAATATATGGGTTTTCTTTCACAACACATTATGAGGGATTCGTAGTTGGAATACTTGTAGTTGTCAAGCTCACCAGCAGTTGTCCCAACAGCCTCATATCTGAGCAGTCTTGGAACCTAGACACAAATGTGGAACACAAGAAAGAGTTCTGCTATATTTTTAACTGTTTTTATGATGTGCTGCTAGTCTGATTATATTAAATTTATTATCCTCCACTAACAGCAGTAGTAGCATTACTTAACATGATCTTTTCTCCAAATGTCTTGCAAATGCCCTGCCATTGTCATAGCTAATTCTTAAGAAGGGGTCAGCCGTATGACCTGATGTTTCCCACCATCTAAAACAGACATACTTTCCTTCTACACCTATCTGAGAGTCAGTTGAAGCAACTCCGCGCAGGAGATACCCAGACCCGGTAAAAAAAACACTAATTCGGCTACTATCTTAAAGAGCCATTTGACATGGTTTCTTTACTTTTCCAATCAAAACAAAGTAAGCCCAACCTCGATTTCTTATAGTAACTGCTGATGTGAAAAACTGGTGATGTCCTTAGTTACCCACGGATGCAAATTGTAGGATTCTAGAAAGATGAAAAGGAAATATCATACCGAAATGGCTATGAACAAGAAGACATATATATATTTTTAAGTGATAAGAAAGCTATGGTTAACTGTTGTACTTCCAGACA
>DAOM01000331.1:24236-41767 GCA_002501855.1 Candidatus Nitrosopolaris nunavutensis | reverse complement strand
ATGTGTATAAGAGACAGATCTTCTATACATTGTGTTGCAAAATCGGGCTTAGTTTTCATATTTTGAAATTTTTTTTCGGACAATTGATCTTGGTTCGCGGCTGAAAGATCTTGTTGTGATTTGTCCAAAACGTTTTTCTCAAAATTGAAAACTGAGGACGTTTTTGCAACACTTTGTATAGAAGAGTCTTCTGTTACCTTGTTTTCATCCGTACTGCTAGTGGCGTCACCACCATCGCTACTCCCACTATTACCTTCACTACTATTCTCTTCTTTACGCTTGCCCCGTGTCCATCTCAAAGTAATTGGATAGTCTTGTATCTTTTCTACCGAAGGATTCTCCAATAATTTTTCAAGGATTGCGTTGAGTTTTCTACTATCACGTAGCCTAAATTTATTATCTATATAAAGGCCAACTTGAGGGTTTTGGATAGATGCTAATTTTAGTAAGTGTTCTAACAATATGTCGATATTATCATATTGTTGTAGAATGTTGATGCACTCATGGACAACAATGTCTTGGTTTTTGTCAACCTTCCCCAGATCGTCAAGAGATCGATAACGTTCCAAGCCTTCTTTTGTGCCTAGTACATACAAAGTCTCATTATGAGCGTCATGCCTAATGTCGACCGAATAACAACGAGCATTGAGTAATTGCATTGACAGCTTAAGACTCCGTTCCTTTAACTCCCTGTTATTTTGTGGCCATTGTTTATTCTTAGGCTTCGTCTCTATACCTTCAGGCTCGGCATAGTGTGCTAATTCTGAACTCAACTCTTTGTAATGATATTCTTTGAAACCTTGACGTAGGGGTTCGTATTCGTCGGTAGGTAAGTTCTTGCGTTCTTCCTGACTTAAATCTTGGTTTTTTATAAATAAGTTATAACATAGCTTCGAGTATACAATGATCAATGGATCATAGTCCAGATAATGATCGCGTTGAATTTTATCAAGTTCTTGATATGCTTCTATAAATTCTCCCTCTTCGTAGCCCATTGCTTGCGATATAGCTTCACCCCATTCTTGGCTAGCTGCCATACTTTGGAGTGAGTATTTGCCTGCAATTCGTTCTTTGATTAAAATTGCCTTGGAGATTGTACTGAACATGTAACCTAGTAACTGCGGTTTGATTTTCTCAAAACGTGCTGCGATTATTGTTTCGTCCTGGTAATAATTTTTGCCAGGCTCGATTGCAATAAACTCTTCGTTGAGAGATCTCCGTCCTGCATCTCGTTCAATAAATGCTCGATTAATACTTGTAAGAGCAACACAACACTTGATCACCAGTCTCACAATTTCCTGTGATGTGAATAGTTTTCGAAAATCGACCGACGTGCCGCTAACGGCTGCACAGATAAAGTTAGATAACGCCGGTCTAACTTCTGAAACGTTGTCGAAAGCAACAAAATAATTATGCGCAAAGATTTGCTCGATCTGCTTAAGGTCTATCAACGGATTGTATAGCTCTCCGCCGACTATCGGATCAATCAAACTTTTAACAAATTTAAGATAGGTCGTCTTCATACTCCCTTCAGGGCCAATGATGTTGTTTAGAAACTTAGATATCTCTGGAATTAGTTTTATATGCGAGTCAACTTTAGCAAGCAACTTTTGGTATCTTCAAGAAGACTGCCTTCTGTTTTGAAATGTTCTACTTGTTTCTTTGCCATGTCGGCGCTTTTATTACCTATTACATTTGTCAAATTAAGTATGAAATTGTCGTATACGTCTGACTCGAAATTCATGTCTGGTAATACCTGAGAGTCGTTTGACTCGTATCGCCTAAATAGAACGGGTATTTTGTTAGGATCGAATTTACATTTCTTCCATTCTTCTATTTCTTTGATCATATTATCCGAATCGACAATTCTAACTCCGCTCTTACCGTCTTCCGAGCCACTTATCTCAACCTGTTGCCATCTGTCGTTGCTGAGATCGTAACGTATGATTTTGTTTTCTTCTTTCCATGCAACTCTTAAATGAGTTTTTATACGTGGAACGCCGCTATGATCAATCTTACTCTCTAATGTGGCACGCGCTTGTTTTATGTGGTCTTGACTTACAGTTGTCTTAAGAGGTCTATTTTGCGCAATATTTTCTTGTTCCCACAAGTATCGGAGCGCTGAAGAAAAGTTATGATCCTCCATATTCATAACCTCATAATGTGTTTCTGTTGCAGTTACCACTTTGACAACTGCACAATACTCTTTAAACTGGTTCTTGAAACAAAATGGAATGTTTTCTAACGCTAACTTTACAATTACATCAGCTTGATTTGGTGCGTTTCTTTCTTTGCTACTACTACCACCTTTTTTCTTAGGTTTTTTATCTTCCAAGTCTAGAACAACATTTAATTTTTCTAACCTTTGTCGTGCTAAAGTTCGATTAGGACCATTTTTACAGGCTGCTGAAAATGCTTCTATGAATCCACTTTTTCCACGAATCGACTGTCTATTCCGTCCTCTTCTATACGCCTCTTCTATGAGTTCTAGTCGTAATGGATTATCCGGGTTACCTGTAGCATTGTCGAGTTTCTGAGCGAATAACTTTGCGTGTTCCAAAGTGATATTATGGAAATAGCAATGGGCACCCCAATACATCAATACGTCATGTTTAGTGCCTCGTCGGAAAATCGTGTCAAAGAGCCTATTTTCTTTTTTATTCTCTTCGTCTTCTCCTAGGAATATTTCGATTCCCTTTTGCATCTGGGTTTCGGTAAATTCCTCTCTATCCTCGTCTCTTCGATTAGCGATCTCCTCAAGATATTTTGAATCTTGTTCTGCTTCTATTTGGTAGTTGGTGTGGTATTCCTCGGGTGAGCATTTAAGACATCCTTGATTTATCAAACGTTCAATTAACAAGTCATAAAGCCAGTCACTTTCCCAAATTTTTATTCCATCACTAATACGGGTGTAGCCTAACGTCTTATCGATTCTATGTTTGGAAGGATCTAATGTTAATTGCATCGTGGCCGTTTTAATCTCAATTTTACAATCCTTGCAAAGTCTTAATGACAAAGCCCTGTTACGCCAACGGTTGACTTCTTCATTGCTAGTTGGATTTACTGCAACAAAAAATATAATGTGCATTCCTTTGTGTGGTGTCGTCTGGACTATGGCTTTTCTTTTGAGATCCTTCTCGTCTACTAGATTTTCTAAAACATATCTAGTTTTATCATCGTCGGCATCGACTCCAACCCCCCAGAGTTTTTTGTTTGGATCTGAAGATGCAGGAATTTTTGTAGGTCCTGTTAGAAATGCGATGCCAACCCAGATTTGACGTTTAATCCTTTCTGTGGTCCAAAATTCTCTTGGTATAAATTTTGAAAGTAGCAACAGATAATGTACTTTCGGTATGTCCTTACCACTCTTGTAATCTCTTTCTACATAGAAAACTTCCTTCTTCTCCCCTTCTAATAGTATATTTGGATCTGAACGTAGCGAGTCGAGTTCTTCTTTTGTAAATAGATTGCGCACATCCTGTTTACCATCTGGTCCTAGTGGTAGAATCGGAATGTTTTCATTTACATATTTTTGAATCTGTTCTAACGGTATCAGGTCGTTATTGCTAGACCGCTCTTCGGGAGTTTGAGTGGCTGCAGTCATCTATTCACCCATCCTAGCGACTTAGATGAAATATTCATTTCATCGGAAATCTTCTCCTTCTTTCAGCTCGTCATAATCACATTCGTCAACGTCGCCTCTACTGACTATCACAGCACCATTGACATCTCCTAGTTTTGCGCACTCTTCTAGGAATTTCCTATCACGTTCAGAATAGCTGGGCATGGGAAGGAAACTCATATCTCGTTACCCCCTTCGTTGTTGGCATTCTGGAAACTCTGCCTTTTTGTCGAATTGATCAATCGGTTGATTACTGTGTTGAAGCTTTCCCCTGTACGTCCTAAATTTCTTAGCGTTTGATAGTTCTGCATATCGATTACGATTGTATGTAACTTTTTGTTATTTGACAACACATGCAGGCAGTGTAACACTTGCATAGGAGAACTAAGATGATAGTTAGTTAGTTTTACCATCATCATTGCTCATGATCCCTTCCAGGGCTAGGTCTACATTCTGAACTTGTTCATTGGTCAGTAGAGTGTTATTGATTATGTTATCCTCAATATTTTCTTGTTCAGATTCTATGTCATCATACAAGCCTTCAACCTTCGAGAGATGATCTTTTTTCTCTTTAACTTTGTCCGCTATAACTGACCTTGTTAGATTTTGATGCCATTCGATAAACTTGTCCATAGTGGGTGTATTTAGGGAATCGTTCAGGAATATTGCGCGATTGTAGTTTCTTTCAGGCCAAACACTCACTAATTTCCTTTTAAGCCAATTCCAAAATCCTTCTGGTTCGGCTACCGCTAATACAGTATCTAATTCTATCCTATGGTTCGCCAACCAATCTATAAATCGAATCTCTTCACCGTCAACCTCGAATCGTTTCGAAAGGTAGTATTTGTAATGATATCTTTCGGATTCAGTGAGACTATCATGAAGTTTTCCTTTGCCTTTGAATATCCCTAAAAGTCCTAGATAATGTGTATTTCTGCTGGTGTCTATGTCTTCTTGTAGATCCTCAATAGTTAGGTCTAGGCCTGGATTTACGTTATTTATCTCCTCAATACTTCCAAGGTCTAGCCCTAAACGGTTAGAACCATTAACCTTGATCCCTATGGCAACCCCACTAACGTCACAATCGGTTATATTGGCTAGATGCCCCCGATGTTTGGGGAAGTAGTATTTACCATTCCCTGCTGATGTATATTCATATGCACATCGGGTTTGCATATCACATAGCCGGGCCAAAGCAATTCCATATTCACTGCCAAAGCCCTCTGAATCAATGAAGGATATACCTACAGTTTCTGTGTATGGTGACATCAAAGTGACAGTGCTTTGTTTTTCTACGAATACAATATCAGTGCCATTATGCATTAATTGTGGTAGGCTATGAAAGCTCACGGCGTGTTCTTGACCTATGAACGTCATAGTAGCCCTGTCGTTAGGAAAGATGCCTATCTCATGACGCTTTACGCCATAAAATTTCTCACACACATCCTTAATCTTGCTATAGAATTCACTTCTTCGCTCCTTTCCACCTTTAGCAGTATCACTATATACTGAAGTGTCCCAACCATTTCGATTGAGATGCGTCCTACTATCATAGAAAACCTTAGTGATTCCATCTTTGCCACTGCAGTAAACCCGAATCTATTTTTACGGCGTCTATTCGTTGCCCGATTACATATTTGATAACATGGGTATCCATCTCCTTGGGGACAGGTCTACCATAGCCTTGTTGATTTATCAGGTCTAGGTCTATTTTTGCCAAATATTTTCACCACTGCCAAGGCCCGGCCCCTTAGCTAGACCACTTACCGTCAAATCGTTCCTGCACCGTTCGCAGAACCATCCACTTTTGTTTAGGTAAATGATCTTCAGATGGTAGCTACCAGCATTTTGACAGCCCTTTCCTGCACACTCTTTATATTCCTGAGGAGTCCCTTGTTTTATGGGGTTCATATGGACGTCACAACCTATTGAATTCCGCTTGATGATGCCTGCTGGCTGGAAGCCTCTAAACTCTCGCCAGCGGGTACTGCATCACCTCGATGTGGTTCAGATATTTTATCTATAGTTTGCAGGATTACTTTTTTGGTCTTAGAGTCTACAAGTAAAGTGAATATAGTAGATGTGTTTACATTATTCTCCTTGGCCACCTCAGATGGAATCACAACTGCGAGCGATTTTGCATTTTTATTCCCTACCTCATACGGCTGGAGTGCATAAATGCGCTTCTTACTCATAATGCATATTTATTATAACATTCTAATATGTTTGGTAGAAAGTTAGACACCGGTTATGAAAGGCAGCGACAACAGACTGGTTGACTATTCAATGAGGATTTTGAGCATGCTTTCAAGAGGCGCCACTAATGTTAATCAGATCATAAAACAGACCAGTTCGGATAGGACTTACGTCATAGAAGTGATCAAGAATTTGCAGAGAGAAAAGATAATCGAGGAATCCAATTATACGACGAACCGTAAACATAAACAAGCAAAGCCCAAACGCCTGACATATTTAGGACAGGAACTGGCAGATTTAATAAAAAAAGTATCAGAGTACAACAAGTCCTACTCAGACCTAAAAAGATTGAGAGTAGAAACCTTTAATTTTCGAAAGAATAATTCACCAAAGCTCCTGGAGGGCAAGCTCAGAAGTGAAGGATGGTCAACACAAGATATACAGTTCTACAATTCGTACGCAGAGGGAATACGCCTTTTAGAATTCGAATGCTCGCTCCCTTTAAATGATCTCTTATTGTTTAGATCTGCGGGAATATTACATCAATTCCAGACTAACAATATTGTGAAAAAAATCTTAAACAAAATCATTACGGATGCAATATCTCGACATGTAGATAGTGTAGTATATAATCTCAACAATGAGGGTTGGTTACCAATAATCGGCGACAACCATGTTCCATTACTAATGGCATTGCCTGCTAAAATCTCAGACTATCACGTGTACAATAATAGATTTACGAGGAACCAAGTGAAAGGAATTATAACAGCTCTTTTTTCTTTACTAGACCCACATAAATCAGATTTTCGGCGAAATGTCGATAAGCTAAAGTCAGATATTGAGGATTGGGAAGCCCGAGTGAGGGACGTTAAGACTGAAGGAGAACCCAAATGGTCGTATTTGAGTTCAATTTTAGAAAATAAAAAAGAAGCACTTACCTTTTATAATGAGTTAATGAGTAGATTCTGAGCTAGGTTAAACTAGCCTATTTTCTGAACATCTATCTTCGCAAGAATCTGTTGGAATCTATTTTCCATTTCTTCACGCATAGCTCTCATGTCCTGTTCGTATTTGATTTTCATTGCTTGCATCTCATCATCCTTTTCTTCTAATTTTGCTTCAATATTTTTACCTGTAGCTTCTAATGTGGTATAATCCAGAAATGTGAGATATTTCATACACTTGGCCGTATAGATTTCCCTTCTATCAGGTTCCTTTTTAGTATAATAGGGACTCTTTGAATGGCCCAAAAACCATTCTGAATAATCTTTACCGGCCTGATCACTAATCGTGGTTTTGGCAAATCTCCTAAATGAGTGTAACGTTATCTTTCTTCTTTGCATTCCTTCTTTTCTTTGGTCGAGTCCTATAACAGAAAGAATCTTGCTGAATTCCAGTCTTAATTTATTATACAAGCTAATGACTCCAACAGGCACCTTAGTTGTGCTTGTAAACACAAAATCTGTCGTGTTCTGAATTGGTGTCCTAGATTTTGTTTGACGTTTTCGATATTTCCACTTTATCCATTCATTCAAGAATCTTGTGGCTTCGTCGCTTATGTAAATGTCTCTAGCCACTCTTGTTTTTGCATATTCTTTTCGAATATGTATCTTGGTTGGACTAATAGTAAAGTCAATGTCGCATAAGCGTATTGCACACGCCTCAGTAGTTCTCATTCCACCACTTGCTAATACAAGTAAGTAGGGCTTGAGTCTTCGATTATTGCACGATAATAAGATTTTCCTGATATCTGAAGCGTCAATCGGTTCTTCGTCTTCACGATAGATCTTCGGAACCTTCACCTTTCTCTTGAATTTGGAAGCTACGACGTCTATGTCATAGTAAGCCAGATATGATCGTGTGGCGGCTAGATACAGCGTAATGCTATTTTTAGAGAGAGCATTCTTTACGGTTAGAAGATAGGATACGAAATCATTCAGGAGTTCATAGACATTCAGTTGATTCTTTGATAAGGGTTCGATAACACTTTGTAATGTATACTGGCTATGGTATCTCGAGTTCAAGAAGCGTTGAAAATGAGTTAATCCTCCAGCATAGGTTTTTTTTGATCTTTGACTGTTTCTTGAAATACTATCAAGGAAGTGCTTCGCTCCCTGAGAAGCCATTATATCGTATATCGTTATCGTTTTCGTAGTTGTTATCAATACATTTATAGATTGAGTGTAATATAAAGCATTAACCATCCTTTTTGAGTATGGTTAAAGGTAATTTGCCCATAGTTAGTAGGTAGCTAGAGGACGCGCCCTATTAGTGTTTTCACAATGCATGCAGCATAAATGTTAATTGACTCAAATTTACGACTGTTTCCACAAAATCCAGCAGCTACATAGCCAAAGGCACCAGCGAAAAATATCAACATATCAAGCTGTTGGTCCTGACTTTGCCCGCGCTGCCCTAGACCAGAGCCTGTGATACATGTCAGCAAATACATGTAAAAAGAGGGCAAGTATTATAGTAGTTTCTCTTATTTGATAGCTTTGTAGTTATATAATATCTGGTGCCTACATCAGAAAATATTTGATCAAATAGTTTTCTACCTGATATATCTATTGAGTTTCGAAATGCTTTCAATTCTTTCACTCCTATACACTGGATATTCGAAGAGAAGTAATCGTTCTACCCATATAGCAAAATCTTCTTAGTTGTTTTTGTTTTTGCTATTATTAAAGTCACAAATCTTACTGGATACTATTGCTTTCTTGCTCCTTCTTGATTATTATATCCATAATAATATTTGATTAATTTCTTCATTTGCCCTTGCTACTTTCTCGATCTTAGGATGACATGAGTAACAATAATTACATTTAAGACAAATATTGATGTTCTTTTATAACACTACTCTGGCGAACTGGGATTATATAATGTAAGATAGCAATGCATACCCTGCAATAGCATCCGTGGTTTCGCAAAATAGTTACTAAAGACTATAATACGTTACCGACGTGGAGAGGGTCTGCGATAGCTCCTCACACACTTGGAAGCAGAATGTCACCACAAAACCACTCTTTGACTACATTTAAAAAATTAAAATACACGTTAATGAATGAGTAAAGAAGATAACGAAAACTTGTCATCTTTGCCTGTGCATCTCTCAAACGGTAGAATACTAAGCGTAGAAGTTAAGAAAAGTAAAAGAGCAAAGCAATTATGCTTGAAAGCAAATATCTTTGGACTTTATGTCGTAGTTCCAATTATTAATTATGAAGCTGACGAGGTAATGAGATTCTTAGACATCAAAAAAGAGTGGATTCTAGAAACATCAGAATACTATGGGAAACTCCGAAATGAATGTGGTGAGGAGAATCTAAAATTAAACACAATTTCTTTTCTAGGCAAGAGATACAATCTTCGAATAACTAAAGACTTTGCAGCCTCTGTAATAGTTTCAGATAACTTAAAAACCATAACATTTCATGTCACTGATAGGCGCAGATGTAAGGACGATATTAAGCGATGGTATCTCGTAGAAACCAAGAAAATAGTATCGGAACGTATTGATCTCATTAGGAAGAAGTACCCAAATCTTCCAGCATATAACAGAGTTTCAATAAAGGCTCAACATTCAAGATGGGCCAGTTGTTCCAAAAACGGAAATCTGAACTTTAATTTACTCTTAGCTTCACTTCCTGTTGAGTTAATAAATTACGTGATTATACATGAACTAGCTCATCTAATGGAGCTCAATCACTCGAAAGAATTTTGGAACATTGTCAAGTTACTAGATCCTGAATTTCAGCATCATAGAAAATTGCTGCATAAATACGGACTACTAACAAATTATGTGCAATAATCACCTGAATAATTTCTTCCCGGTCTATCATACACTCGACGGAATCCCTCTAACCTCAGGCTTTAACTTTGTTAGAACTGGCTTGGTCGAATAATCTATGCACGATTAGTTTATTCTTTCTCCTACTTCACTCCACCACTAAGCTCCAGTTCAACAAATATTGACTCATTTTTCTTTGCAGAAGCAATCCATCTCTTTCCTTAATTCCTGTTTCCAATCAATCTCGTCTCATCATCTACTACCTAGTTAAATTTATCAAAGAACATGGTATGAGATTCATCAATTTTTGGCATTGATCTAAAATTCTCATCTTGCATTAACTCCAATAGTATAATCATTTCCGTCTTTGGCATATATACAAATTGATGGTCTAGTATTGCGAGATGCACTACTATCCTTTGAGGTCATTAACTTCCCTCTCTTTTAGCTGTAATTCTCTTATTTCTTGTGGCCAGGTACGCACACGATCGCTTTACCGGTTCAGTCAAGTATGTATGCCATAAACATGTCTGTCAAAAGTTCAGACTCGATTGTCGAATCAATTGAGTGATAATAACGAAACAACATGATTTACACTCCTTCTTCTTCACTTACGGGAGGACGCGAATGGTCAATTGATAACATATTTACACAGTTAATTAGGCAATAGGTTCCTAAGCTTTTCCTGCATCTTGTATTACTAGCTGCGCAAGCGATGTTTTGTCAAATTAATTCGAAGTCTAGTGTGCAAAGCAAAGCAAACAACAACAACAATATTATCTATATTCGCGTTAGGATATCGAACCCTTTGGAACATGTGAGGATAAATGGTGGCAACTGCTAATAACATTTCGAGTGACACGTTAGAAAAAATTGCTAGTGAAGTCATTGAATGCCCCCTTTGCAAACTTTCAAGAAGCAGAAAGAACGCTGTACCAGGAGAAGGACAGATTTCAGCAAAGGTAATTTTTATTGGGGAAGCACCAGGAAAAAACGAAGATGAAAAGGGAAGGCCGTTTGTAGGCGTCGCAGGGCGTATTTTAGATGGAGCACTACAAAAAGCTGGAATAGAGAGGTCGCAAGTTTTCATAACCAATATAGTAAAATGTCGACCTCCTGGGAACAGGATACCTGAAGAAGACGAACGATCAGCATGTAGACCTTATCTAGATAGGCAGATTTCTCTTATTGCACCAAGAATCATATGTCTTTTAGGAGCTACCGCCTATTCATCTATTCTTGGTGGAAAATCAATCAAAGAGAATAGAGGAAAAATCATAAAAAGAAACGGTCAAGAGTATCTCATAACAATCCATCCAGCTGCTGCAATTTACAACAAAAATCTACGACACATATTGGAAGAGGACCTTTCTAGCTTGTCCAAGAAAATTAAAAAAATGGAAAATCCTAAGAGAAATTCATTATTAGATTATATAGATGGCCAAAACGATAGGTCTTGCTGACTCATGCTAGCGACTCAACAATGCCTCAATATCGGCATTATTTATCCGCGGTTTTTCCATCCTGCTGTTGATTGATGTCTTCTCAACCTGGCTTAAGAGGGATTACAACCTTAAGTACGCCTATATATCACACAGTAAGAACGTTGACTAAACTAACTTATTATATTATTTGGAAATATGTAATTAAATTGTAGACTCACTCAGTATTTTGGCTTCCTACATCAATAAGCCGCTGCTGAATGACTTGAGCCCTTAACTCATTCATTCTATCAATATATTTGATTTAATTAATTTACTGTAGTTAAGATATCCTAGCTAAGTGCAGAAGGCTGGGCTATTTGCAGACACCTCTGTCTCGGCGATCTTTATTGTAATTGGCGCAGGGCTGACCTAATCAACCAAGGAGGTGTTTCTGTGTCTCTTTTATTTGTAATTCAATCAGTTTTATTGTTTGAGATTGTGTGTCTATTATGTTTCGTATATGTTTTCTTAATGGTTCAAGAATGGCCTTTTTGTCTATATTGGTAGTACTATCAGCAATAACCGAATGTCTTTCTTCTGGTTTCTTACAAGTATCATGACGTTCATTTACTCTCACTTTGATCTGTTCTTTTTCCTGTTTCGTTGTTGGTATTCGTGTTTGTTTTTGATCTACGTTTTTCTTCTTCGTGAGCTTAAACCAATCCATAATATCCAGATAGTCGTCCTTAACAAGTCCTATTCCAATGCCTGTGAGAATTGCCGCGGCAGTCGCAGTTGGAAATGAGGTACCTCTTAAGAACAACGAAGATAATCCCAACAATGCACCTATTTCTCCATGATGTATTCTTCTATTAAAAAAATATACTTTGGGAGGTGGGTTATGTCTTGAATGCCAGTATGACGTCAATATCTCAGCAGCTGTAGTGCCGATCATCAATTCGCCTCTAATACCAAGGCTGCATAACAATCCATACAACATCCTTATTGTTATCTGTGATAACAAAAAATAATAATAAATATGTATGTGTACATCTTAGCTATTAACTCATCAGACGTTAATCCACAATTAATTGATGGTAACGCTCGGCTGAATGTATTTGGCAGAACCAAACACTCTTTATTTTTTAATCCTAAATCCGTTTGTCACACATGTTTTTGACACTCATAAGACCTACACCTGTAACGCTTCGAACAACATAGTTAAGGATAAAGGTGTTCTGAAACTAGTCTGGAAAAATGAATGCGAATTATGTAGATTAGATAGACGATTGAGTACGGTTACATTCTGGACACACAATTGTATCAAATATGGTTTGATGATTACTGATCGGCAAGCTTCAAAACAATTCCATTCGTTTACTGTTATTACTATGACCTAAAGTTTTCAAGAAATCTTTCATATAAACAGCTTATATGCCACGAGATAATAGAGTAGAAATCTTTAAACTTTCTGAAATCCTCTCCAAACTTGATAATATAAATAGCTATTTCCTTACTCTTTTAAGTTCAAACTCTACAGCTATTGGTATAATTCGGCTAAAACGAGGCGAAAAGGATAATCAACAGCCGCACATAACAGACGAATTATATTATGTAATTTTGACTAGAAGGATGAATTACTGTCGTGTGAGATTCGTTATACGTTATCGTTGTGTTATCTTGGGGAGGCAGCAAAACGGTCTACTCGTGCGCTGATTTATATTCTTGTTGCGGAGCAATAAGACTCGTTCGAGGCACTAGGGATATAGAATTATAATCGTTTTAGATTCTGATATTTTAATGAAAAACCCATCTGAACTAAAAGATCTTCTTTCTGAACTTGAAGAAAAGGGTGGTGGCTACTTTGTAGATTTTGTAACTACAAAAGGTATTCAGGCGGGCATCATGAGATTACATCCTGGTGAGATTGATACACAAGAACCACATTCTGCAGACGAGGTTTACTATGTTATAGAAGGTAACGGCTTTATCAATTTAAACTACAAAAATCATCCTATCAAACAAGGAACATCCATTTTTGTTCAAGCTGGAAGTGAGCACAGATTCCATGGAAATACTAGAGACCTCCTAATCTTCTATGCATTAGGAAAATAGATAGAATTTTTCGTTCGAATTGATTTTAGTCTTCGCAGCACAATGAGTGATGACAATGATGGAAAACAAACTACCAATAAGACTATAATTGTTGTTACTACAGCCCTGATTACGGCAACAGTTGCTATAAACTTGACACTCCAGTCGGCACATGCGGTGTTCTGCTCGCCTAAGAATCCTAATGTATGCGCTGCCACTAACACTACTGGGCCAACAGGCGTAAGTAACGGTAACTCTGCTGACACAGGGGTGGGCGGCGGTGGTATGGATATGGAGTAGACTGGGCACAAGTTCACAATTCTCAAGGCACCGACCTTTTTTTACTTATGATAGTCTTCCTCGAAGCAATTATGCGATCAACCTTAAAATCAGAAAATGTGGGGGTTTATTGTCTTCTATGCTGCCCACTTCTTATTTGCAAATGTATCATGAATGCCACAACTCAGGTTCCCTATCAATATCTGCTATAACATCCCATACGCTATCTAGTGACGCTGTTATATCTCTACTAGCATGAATAAGAACCATATCCTTTGAGTTCCAATGTTAAGGAAGGCATTGAATGATCATAAGTGTTCTAGATTGTTCTAGACAACGAAATCAAGGTATCATCAAATGAATTCGGAATAGAAGGCTTTGGTGGGCCGTTAAGTGGCCCACCTAGTACATCTGACTGATCACATTATAATATCACTTCATGTTTTTATACACCGACGTTATATCCATATCTCATGGGGATCGATAATTTTTCATGTGGCAAAAGAATGGAGGAGTAGTTTTTCATAATGCGAGCTGCCGTAGTTCCAGCAATTCATGGTAAATGGGAAGTTAAAGATGTTCCAACTCCACATCCAGCCACTAATCAGGTTCTAATAAAAATACATGCGAGTGGTTTGTGCTATTCTGATGTTCATATCACAGAAGGTCATTTGCCTACTTCGGCTTTTCCTCGTACTATAGGTCATGAACCAGCAGGTGAAATCGTCGAATTGGGAAGTGGTGTCGCTAGTCGCAAGATTGGAGATAGAGTAGGAGTACCTTGGTTACAAGCCTCATGCCGTAGATGTGAATGGTGTCAACGTGGGAAGCCAATGTTCTGTCTACAACAGATAGGTACTGGTATCAACACTCCTGGCAGCCATGCAGAATATATGGTAGCCTATGCTGATGCGACAACTCTCATTCCAAATGGAATATCATATGAGCAGGCAGCTCCTGTATTTTGTGCCGGTTATACTGTTTGGAGTGGCTTAAGGTTCGCTGATCCAAAACCTCACGAGAAGATAGCAGTATTAGGAATTGGAGGGTTAGGGCACTTAGCAATTCAGTTCTCCAAGGCCGCCGGTTTTTACACCATTGGTATAACGCACTCACAAGATAAAGAAGAATTAGCAAGAAAACTTGGAGCTGATATGGTAGTAAGTAATGGAGACGCATTAAAGCGAGCTGGAGGTGCAGATGTAATACTTGTTACTAGTAACTCGTACAAGCCTGCAAGTGAAGTCCTAAAGGGTCTAAGACCTGATGGAAGATTAGTATTGATGGGTGTTTCGACTGAACCGCTTGTAGTAACCGCTGAAATAATAGGTAACCGTAGCCGCATTATTGGTTCTTCACAAAACGGCCCAGAATATCTTTATGAAGCATTAGATTATGTAGCACAAGGAAAAGTCAAAATAATTGCGGAAACATACTCTCTTGATGATATTGCTCGTGCATATGAGAATGTAGCTACAGGAAATGTGCGTTTTCGTGCAGTAATAAAAACCATCTAGAGACACTTCTATCTTGCTTTAAGTATAATATCCATCTAGTCGTGACTATCGCACATATCAGCCTCCTTGAAAAGAGGTTTTCAATGCACAGAATGGGCTCACATTATAACAAGGAAGATAGTAGTAGTCATTCTATGGTTTTAGATGTTTCCATGTCGTATTCTGCAATCCCTGCATACCCGCAAACTAATGCTAGAAAGGTAAGAAAGACATCTGGAGACATTTCTAAACTTCGCAGTGATTAGTACGGTAATCACAACAGCCATCTTAGCAGCTGGTGTGATAGCAGCGGTGAAGCCTACAACTCAATCAGCATCCACAATGACTATGATGCCAGGGAACCAAACGGGCGGTAAGATGATGTCGGGGAATGCTACGAGTAGTATGATGAAGGGAAATGAGACTACACCGCCCATGTTGTCTAAGAAATAATATCAATAAATTTTGACATGAAGTAGAGACAGATCTAGGAATAACATCTCCTAAAAATCAACAACTCACCCACCACTTTTTTTTACATCTGGAGTACAAGTTATCTTAGTTGTTTATATTCCATTACCAATTGCTAAGAATCTTCCCGTTGTTCATCCGAGGAATCTTCGTCCTCGTCTAACTCATCCAAATCTTTCTCGAAATCATCCTCGAGCGGGCTATCGGAGTTAGTATTTTCAGACATTTCTGATACTTTGCCAGCTCGGAGATAATTCAATGAAGAATTAAAGGATTTCTATTACCCTATAATTGCCCTATAATTGTGTCAAATTCTCTTACGTCTTATGATCCCATCATGACAGGAATTTTAAGGGGAGTTCTATAATCCTTAGTAACACTTAAGCCCTGATCTGCTGTAAGTGCTGTGACTGTTACTGATTTAAGTGTAGAATTTTCTGGTGGCGAAAGCATAGCATTTTCACTTCCAATCACACTAAGCATCAACTAATCATTGATGTTAATGGTTAACAGCTTACAAGCGGAGACATAGCGTCTGGCAGCTCTGGATTGCTTTCATTTAAACCGGGCATTGTCTATACCATCCTACAACAATGAAGGGAATAATCCAATCCAAGTAGGGTGATCAACAAAAAGGAGTATAGCAGATTTACTATATTGTATTCTCCCAAAATTTTTTTAATCCAATAAGAGGTCGATCGCAATGACTAACAAAAGGCCTCCTAGGTGTTACACTATCATTCATGGTGGAATGAAGGGTCAGATGACGATGATGGCTGATATGCCAAGAACTTAATACAAACTTGCATGATTCCCATGGCCAGAGCAATAACTATGGAACAAAAACAGGCATTTGAAGCTGGGCCCGAAATTAGGAGTTCTAACACCTATATGATAGTCAAAAATGAGAGATCAAAACGTGCCATCCTTGTTGCTTTGAGTGAGACCGAGTTACAAAAGATCTTGGATGCAACGATGTTTAATTCGAAATCAGTTGGTCAAATTATACGAGATACTGAAATACCACATACTGCTGCTTATAGAAAGATCGGGTGGCTTCTTGAAGAAAAGTTGCTTGTAGCTGATAAAATCGATATTACAGAAGATGGTAAGAAATCTAGTTTATTCCGTACTGTACTAAAATCATTCAATATCAAGTATGAATATAATAATGTAATTATTGAAGCAGAACAGAATTTTGATACTTTGAAAAAGATTACAGAAAGGTTCTTTTCACTCGATAACTGAACGCGATGAACGATATAATAATCAGTGTATGTATTGTATGAACGAATCATCTCGTAGATTACCAAGAGACAGCGTTGCTACTGTTTTTTTGAATCTTTCTTAGTCTTTCCAATAAATCAGTTATTTGTTGATGAGTTGGAATAAAAGCCTTCACAATGTCAATATCTACATTAAGTTTCTGTAATTCGTTATATACCTCTTTATCTTCTATAGTATCAATTAATTTGTTTATACTAAATGGTTTTTGCATTAGTTCTACTACTTGTTTTAGTTGTTTGATAGAATTTTCTAATATTTCTTTTATATGCGCAGAAGCAAATATTATTCTCTGATGTGAATTTACTGCAAGTATTTCTTTTGCTACTTCCATACCGTTAATTTGAGGCATCTTATAGTCTAATAATACTACATCAAAGGGTAATTGAAAACGTTGTATACTGCGCGTATCAGAAGAGATCACTTCTTGAAATACATCATGATAACTTTTGAGACAATCTTCACCATTTGAAGTTACTGTAACCTTATGATTTCTTGCCTCTAAGACCTTTTTATAAAGTAATGCAATATCCTCTTCATCTTCAGCTATTAGTATATTCATATGATCACTGATACCTTAATACCGTAAGAAGAGTAATATGATAAGCACATTTAATAAATTATACACTAATCCTTTCTTTCTTTTATAGCAGTTGAATTTAAAAAATTAATCAGATTGTAAATGAGAATTTATCTATTGCCAATGATCTGATGACTATAACAAATTATGCATTAATAAGACATGAATTTGACTTTTCTGCGGTTTATGTAGCCGAAGATTCAACGTTGCATCAATCAATTCGAAGCTTTGCCGTAAAGGAATCGAAATTGCTATATAGCATTGGAATAGCGCCCATGGAAGAAGAGATACAGAA
>DAOM01000331.1:17954-23872 GCA_002501855.1 Candidatus Nitrosopolaris nunavutensis | reverse complement strand
AGTACAGAAATATAAGACTACTACCAACAAGACCAACAATGGTAATACAAAGACTCTAGAAGCATGGCAGGACGAAAATCTCAAATTAAATGTGCTTTATGCGGCAAGACCATAGTCAGTAATGAAAAGGAGAAACCAACTGAAAAACAAAGAATCGTGGAAATAATCAATGGTACAAGATACCCCTTGATACCGTCGTTCTTTCCCTGATTTCACCTGTTACCATTGCATACTGCTTTGAGAGTAAATACAGTAGCGAAAAGAGCTTGTAAAGGCTAATAATTTTGTTTAAATTGCTGTAAATCTATTTTTAGGATAGTGGAAAGTCAAAATAGTAGTTGCGATTCTCGTATCCATGCTTACAAGAATGACAAGACAATGTAGCAGTGTAGACAGGAAGCAAGGGTTATTGTGAGAAGAAATCTCAAACACGGGCGAGATTTCATCGAAAAGAGTATTGCAAGTAACGGATTAAGACGAACTAGTCTATAAATTAACTTTAAAATATCGTCAAAAAGGCTATGATATTAGCAACAGCACGATTCCCCACGTAAAGAACACTTGCATGTAAACGCTTTTTTCTTGCATTTCCTTAAGAGTCTGAAGTGCATGACCAACAGAAAAATTGCTTGCTAAGGGGTCATTTAATTTTAAATAAAAATAATTTATATGAGATTAGGAAAGTCAGATATGAAATGCTTCGACCACTATGCGTCAGATTTTTGTGCTTGGCATATGTGACATAAAAATGTAGAGAAAACCTAGAATGAATGACATGAGTAAGAAATTCTACCAACTGGCTCCTGACCTGACAATATGCAGAATAGCCAATGGCATGTGGCAGGTTGCAGGCGGACATGGATATATCGATCATGAATTGGCAATTGCAGACATGATGAAATATCATGATGCTGGCTTTACGACTTGGGATTTAGCAGATATTTATGGCCCAGCGGAAGATTTTATTGGGCAGTTCAGGCGTAAATTATCGGCACTAAAAGGAAAAGAAGAACTCAATAGAATTCAGGCGTTAACAAAGTGGGTGCCACAGCCAGGAAGAATTACACGTTCTATCGTTAATGAAAATATAGAAAGATCGCTCCGCAGAATGAGTGTTAGCTCGCTGGATTTACTTCAATTCCACTGGTGGGATTATAACAATCCGTATTACATGGATGCTCTCAAATGCCTATCCGACCTCCGGGATGATGGAATAATCAAGCATATAGGTCTCACAAATTTTGATACTGAACGTATGCAGATCATGATAGATTCAGGTCTACAAATTGTATCGAACCAGGTTCAATATTCGATCATAGATCGTAGGCCAGAAGTAAAGATGATACCATTTTGCCTAGAGCATAACATGAGTCTCCTTACCTATGGAAGCCTCTGTGGAGGGCTGATGTCAGAGCGCTATCTAGGAAGAATACAGCCATCTACTGCCGAGTTAAATACGTTAAGCTTACGAAAATACAAGCAGATGATAGATGCATGGGGTGGATGGAATTTGTTCCAAGAACTTTTATCGACTTTAAAGAGAATTGCACAAAAGCACAATGTAAGCATTGCAAATGTAGCAACCCGCTATATTCTTGCCAACTCTGCGGTAGCAGGCGTTATTATCGGTGTTAGACTTGGAATAGTTGATCATATAAACAATAATGTGCAGGTATTCAACTTTTGTTTGGATAAGTCAGATTGTGATGCTATAGATGCTGTATGTACAAAGTCAAATGACTTGTTTGAGACAATTGGAGATTGTGGTGATGAGTATAGATGATCTTGTGCTATTTGCAGTTCATTAACATTTTGGATTCTTATTTGAGCAGTAGGTGAAATAAGATAAGCGTGGTATAGCAAGAGGAGATGAATTAGGAGCTGAAACAGTACCATAGTTCATTGAATTTCAAGTAACAGTTTCATTGATCTCTTACTTAGAAGGCGATATGACTCAATAGCAGTTTAATTGTACATGAATCCAATACGATTTAAGTACCAATGTTTGAGAATTTAAAATATCACGGCATATGGTATTTTAGCAAAGATTAAACAATTCCATGCATTTACTTCTTGGAATTGCCGAGACTCATGGCGTGACGGTGGTATTGACCAATCAAGTTCAATCATCGCCTTCTTCAACGGGCACTAGCTTATCAATCATCTTTCTTCCACTCCTTCGTACGTAGTATAATCTAAGCCATAATATTATAGCTAGAAAGACTGCAGATACGATATGAATTTGTGAACCAATATAAGGCAATGATGTGGAAAGAGAAGGAATTTTATAATCTTCTAGTATTTCTCCAACAATGTAGAATATGATGAATACAGAAATTTGAAATTCAAAGCTTCTAATATTTCTATATCTGACTGCAAGCCATCCAAATATAGCCAATGACGAGAAGAGAATAACTAAAGTCAATCCACCTGCATAGGACATGAAGTTGATATTACTCTGGACGTCTATCATATTATGTCACTCTAACTTCGTCTTCATTTTTTGCGCTAGTCTTACTAATAATGTAGAATACTCCAAAGAAAATTAGTATACCAAACGACAACGGTTCTAGTATTCCTTTTGCTAATAACTTATAGCCAAAAGAACCTGCAACATGATAAAAGCCTTGCATTAGAACAAAACTTGCAAGTACTATTGTTAATCTCTTGAAGTGATTGTTATCATCACCAATCTTTTTCTTTACTATAAAAGTAAGATATATGGGAATAGCAGCTGCGATGAAATAAACGATAGACTGAGTAACCAGTATTTCAGTCTGTATCCATATCAATTTTTATGCAGCTCCATTTTATTAAGACGCTGGTCCTTATAGCAATAACGAGATATAAAAATGGGATGCTCAATTCCAATTTTGGAATCCACAATTGGAATTCATCCCTAGTTTTATAATCACAACAAAAACCTAAGGATGCAATGCACAAAACAGTTACTCATCGTTAGACTATAGCACTGGGATCAGTACTATCAACAACATTGCCGAAATTACACATCAGTATTCAAAAGGAGGTGAAAACTACATAGTGACATCATCAAAACGAACATCAACAAAAGTCTTGGAACCACTCGCTACAGTAGTTCCAAGTAAAAAAAGAAAAATGACATTAGCAATCCTCATTATTGCTGTATCACTATCGGTAGCAATAGAAATTGGGTTTGTTCCATCTCTCCAACAATGTTATGCTATTACTGCAAATTCATACAAACATTCGTTATGCGAAGCAAAGATGCTAGACTTATCTCAAAAAGGTGTAATAAGGCGCTGAGGCGATGTGGGTGGCTTTAGTGACGGTATTTATGAATGTGTGCATATGAAATATGCTAACTCTATTTATGGAGATGTATTCTCAACACCTAAAGCGTAGCCGCTAGTCAGCAAAGATAGAGTCTCCACTTCTTTATTTCTCTATTTTTAATTATAGGAAAACTTAATTCTAGAATACAATCTCATCAAGAGGTCCTAGAATGGTATTTATGGAAATAGCAATATAGGAATGCCGGTTCAGTAGAAGTAATACATGAAGAATATAAAAATATCTGAAACTAGCTTTTCATACATATTAGCAACCAAAAGTATAACGAAGCTGTCTTGTTATAAGATTTAGTACGCACTTCGATATCTAATTTGAAATTCCACAGGATCCTTTAGTGAACAATCTTTTTCACTAGAACCAATGCATACAAAGGAGGTTTCCTTCATCTTCACCCCTGCGACAGATTTGGGGTCAGGAGAATATACGTTAATGCTCGGTGCACAAAATGACGCGATAACAGTTATGAAAGCAGTCAAAGTACATATTGTTCTTTGAAAGCAGTCAAAATGAATACTGCAGACAACAGTATTAGTTTCGCTTGGATCGCCAGATTTTTTCCATCTCTTGTGTGTAGCGCAACAACAAGGAACGAATCCCAAGTTTTTATCTCGACAATAAGCCGCTCAGACTTCATTGCGCTCTTAATCTTTTAATTTATCTATACCTGTCTGGGCTCTTCATTTTCATATTGTTCTCCACCTTTTTGTACATCCTTTGGTAGTTCCCCTTGTTGTTCTAATTCTTCGATAACTTCTTGGTATTCTCCTTTTTGTCCCTCTTCTTTTAGAGATTCTAATATCTTTACGTTGACATCGTCAATATTCATATTTTCTTTTAAATAACCTACAAAATCAGTAGGAGTGATTATACCTAAGGGCTTGTCTATATCATCATTTTCTACAACAAGCAAATGTCTTACTCTATTCTGTATCATAATATCCGCGGCTACTTCAACTGGAGATACCGCATCAATAGTCGTTAATGGGGAAGACATAATATCTTTTATTAGCATACTACTGCTACTTGCATCATTAACACATACTTTTCGTACTAAATCACGTTCTGTTACTATACCTGTAGGCTTGTTGTAGTTGTCGATTACTATTAGTGAACTTACATTTTTGTCTCTCATCTTCTTAGATGCTTGTTGAGCTGAATTTGATATGTCAATTGTTTCAAGCTTTTCGGTCATCATTTGTCCTATTGATGTTGTTTTTGTTGTCACTTTCATACTCAAAACTACTATCTAATATCTATAAAGAGTAATAGGTTTTGCTCAAAAAATCGACAAGATGAGTGATGTGGCACCTTAGTAAGGAAAGTTCAATATGAAGAACAGTCAGTCAGAATTGGACTAAGAATTATGGTGTCGAATTCTATTGGATATTCGTTGGACCGGAAACAGGATCAATGATTTATGGATAATGACTGAGTGATATGATTAGCATAAGTATTAGTGGTTGTTATTGGATACCTAAACACCAAAGAAGTAATGCCTCATATGCTAGATAAGGAGCGTAGTTCCAAACTAATATTGTCAACAACTAATATGGTCTTAGCTATTTTCGCAGCGGACACAGTAGTACGATCAATTATTCTCATATCAATATTCTATTCTTACGTCTGACAAGGAAGGGCAGCGAATAACTCAAAGAGACATGTATAATTGGAGATAAAGGCAATGAATATAGGTAGACTTTCTTTTGTCGTAGTATGCATTTTCTATGCTCCGATCGCGATGTTCCGAGGATGCCGACATTGACATACACGAGTTCCGAGGCCGTGTACTGAAAGCTTGTGATGACATCTAAGGTAGTCACAAATTGGTTCTGCCTCTTCACCAAATACGTCAATTACCTTCGTTGTTGTAGGACTTAGTTTCTCTAGTGACTCTTGCTGCTTCTGTAGTCTTTTCTCTTCATCCACAATTGATTGTGAATAATTGCCAAAAAAGAAGGCACAGATGTGCCAGTGATGAGTGGTTTATAATATAATTCAAATTTTTCCGCCTGTTCCATCTTCCAATGACAGCTCCAGCAAAAGCCACACTTTATGCATGTAAATCCAGTTCTATTTGTACAAGATTTACATTCTCTATACCTGTACACGAGTGTATCTCGCAGGTACTCATGCATATCTAGTATTAACATATCGTCTTTGACGTATTAACGTTACTAATAATTAGTAAGGCTTTTTATATTACCCATGATTCAAAATAAATATGAAAGATACATAAATTTTTATTACTAATATTTTCAGTATTTAATTTTAGACTATTTTTCTATTTAATTTATTATAGAAGAAAAATAAAGTCTCATCTGACGGTCGTTTAATTACTATATAAGAGCGCGGTCAGCTTGAGCGTTTTGATCGATTTCTGTTTGTTGTCCCGATGCTGCTTTGTTCAAGATTTCTATGGCCGCGATCTTATGCAAATATTCATTATTGTTCCCACATCTATAAGAGTACGTACATCTAGGGCAACCACTTTCACCTTTACATGGGCATTCGATAAGTATTCTCAATGCCCTTCTTATCGCATTATCAAATCTCTCGTATAGAGCCCTACTCGCTCCATTCCCACC